>CADCAS010000015.1 GCA_902799465.1 uncultured Eubacteriales bacterium | reverse complement strand
AATACTTGAATCCATGTTACGATGTAGCGCCGTATACCTGACCGGTATGTACGGTGCAACGGGAGGGGCGAGGGCTATGGCACTCCCTCTACCCTATTCGGTTTTATTCCGGCTTCCAGGCGTGGAAGGCCTGCTTGTTGATGTCGAGCAGGTGGGCCTTGCGGCCGGAGAAGGTCTTCTCCATGATCTTGTAGATCATCTCCACGGGGACGACCTTGGAGACCTCCACCACCGCGCCGAGCATGACCACGTTGGCGGTGCGGGCGTTGCCCAGCTTGAGGGCGATGCCGCCGGCGTCCACGTAGTAGACGTTGATGTCGTCGCGGTTGGCCTTTTCCTCGATGAGGGTGGAGTTGACGAAGAGGTTGCCGCCGGGCTTGACCAGGCTCTCGAACTTCTTGAGCGAGGGCAGGTTCATGACCACCACGTTGTCCGCCTCGTAGATGAGGGGGCAGGACACGGGCTTGTCGGTGGAGATGACGACGGTGCAGTTGGCGGTGCCGCCGCGCATCTCGGGGCCGTAGGAGGGCAGCCACGTGGCGTTCATATCGGCGTACATGGCGGCGTAGGTCACCATCTGGCCCATGGTCAGCACGCCCTGGCCGCCGGAACCGGCGAAAAAGAGCTTGTTGGTCGCCATGTCACTCCACCTCCCTGTACACGCCCAGCGGATAGTAGGGCATCATGTTTTCCTTGAGCCATTCCATGGCCTTGGGCGGGGTCAGGCCCCAGTTGGTGGGGCAAGTGGACAGGAATTCCACGAAGGTGAAGCCCTTGCCGGCCAGCTGGGTCTCAAACGCCTTGCGCACGGCCTTCTTGGCCTTGCGGATGTTGGCGGGGTCGCACAGCGCCACGCGCTCGATGTAGGCGGGGCCGTCCAGCTGGGACAGCAGCTCGCACATCTTCAGCGGCATGCCCGCCTGCTCCCGGGTGCGGCCGTCCACGCAGGTGGTGGAGCGCTGGCCGATCAGGGTGGTGGGGGCCATCTGGCCGCCGGTCATGCCGTAGATGCCGTTGTTGATGAAGAAGGTGGAGAACTTCTCCCCGCGGGCCGCGGCGTGCATGATCTCGCCCATGCCGATGGAGGCCAGGTCGCCGTCGCCCTGATAGGTGTAGACCACCTTGTCGGGATGGACGCGGCGGATGCCGGAGGCCACCGCCGGGGCGCGGCCGTGGGCGGATTCGCACATGTCCACGTTCATGAACTGATGGGCCACCACGCTGCAGCCGATGGGGGCCACGCCGATGGTCTTGCCTAAAAGCCCCATTTCCTCAAGGGTCTCCATGATGAGGCGGTGCGCGACGCCGTGGGTGCAGCCGGGGCAATAGCTGGTGATGGCGTCCGTCATGCCCTTTGTATACTCAAATACAGGTTTCATCGCGCTTCCTCCAGTATCTTCTTGGTCTTTTCGACGATCTCCAGCGAGGTGGGCAGCATGCCGCCGGTGCGGTGGATCAGCTTCACTGGGAAGCGGCCCTTCACGCCCAGGCGCACGTCCTCGATCATCTGGCCCATGCTCAGCTCGGTGGAGATGACCACCTTCGTCTTGTCGGTGAGCGCGTCAAACGCGGCATAGGGGAAGGGCCACAGGCTGATGGGGCGGATCAGGCCGGCCTTGATGCCCTGGGCCTGCAAAAGCTCCATCGCCTCGCGGGCCAGCCGCGCCATGGTGCCGAAGGCCACGAAGACCACCTCGGCGTCCTCGATGGAATCGCACTCCACCCGCTGGAGCTCCTTCTCCATCCGGCCGTACTTCTCAAACAGGTTCTCCACGTGCTGCTCCAGCACCTCGGGCTGGAGGCGCAGGGACTTGACCACGCTGCGGGTGCCCTTCTCGCTGCCGGAGATGGCCCAGGGCTTGGCGGTGGGGATCTGCTCGGCGGTCAGCGGGGCCTTGGGCTCGGGCAGCACCACGGGCTCCATCATCTGGCCCATCAGGCCGTCCACCAGGATCATCACCGGGTTGCGCCACTGGTTGGCCAGGTCGGGCGCGTCATAGAGGATGTCGATGGCCTCCTGGATCGAGGCGGGGGCGAACACCGGGATGCGGTAGTCGCCGTTGCCGCCGCCGCGGGTGACCTGGAAGTAGTCCGCCTGACCGGGCTGGATGGACCCGATGCCGGGGCCGCCGCGGGAGGCGTTGAGGATGGTCAGCGGGACCTCCGCGGAGCAGAGGAAGCTCATGCCCTCCTGCATCAGCGCGATTCCGGGGGAGGAGGAGGAGATAAAGGCGTTGCCGCCCGCCGCGCCGCAGCCGTAGGCCATGTTCACCGCGCCCAGCTCGCTCTCGGCCTGCAGGAACTTGCCGCCGCGCTTGGGCAGCTCGCGGCTCATGAACTCGGGGATCTCGGACTGGGGCGTGATGGGATAGCCGAAATAGAACCGCACGCCGCCGCGGATGACGGCCTCGGCAAAGGCCTCGTTGCCCTTCATCAATACCTTTTCAGCCATGGCTCATTCCTCCTCATAGATGGCGATCGCGCCGTCGGGACAGACCAGCGCGCAGCTGGTGCATCCAATGCACTGGCTCTGATCGGTCATCATCGCCGGGCAATAGCCCCTGGCGTTCACCTGGGTGTCCATCTCGATCAGCTTCTTCGGGCAGAAGGACCTGCACAGCTCGCAGCCCTTGCAGCGCTCCCGGTTGAAGACGACCTTGAATTGCTTCTTTGGCATGTCTTACCCTCCTATTTATCCAGCCAGCCGGGGCGCATGTACATCCCCAGCGGCATCAGATGTTCGTATCGTCCCTCGAGCGCCGCCGCGTCGACGACGCCCTCGGGATAGCAGTCGCACCAGATGAAGGTCCCCGTCTCGGCGCAGACCGCCTCGCACAGCCGGTGGCCCTTCTCGACGCAGGCTGCGTCGGTCTCCCGCAGCAGATGGGTGTTGTTGATGAGTCCGTCCACCCGCCTGCCCGTGGCACGCTGGATGGCATTGAGCTGCTCCAGCGCGCCCTGAAGGTCCCTTGTCTCCGGGCGGTTGGCGTTGACCACGCACAGCAAGAGGCTGTTCTCATTGCTCAGGTGCCGTCCGAACTGGTTGAGCACCTTGGCGCCGGCGTCGTTGCCGCCCAAATCCACGATGGTCCGGCAGTCCTGATCCTCCAGCGGCCCGCGCACGTCCGCGGCCAGCTCCGGGATCTCCGCCGTTACCGCGTGGCCGTAGGCGCTGCCGTAGACCCGGATGCCCGCCGACTCCAGCTGCGCCTTTTGCTCGCGGGAGCGGAAGTAGGGGTTGATGATGTCCAGATCGCACAGCGCCAGCCGCGCGTAGGGCTCAAAGCCCCGCTTCGCCAGCAGCATCGCCAGACTCACGCTGAACTCCGTCTTGCCGCTGCCGTAATGCCCCGTCACCACCAGCACCCGCCTGTCCGGGGACCGAATGCCGTCAAATACCGACAAATCCTCACCTCCCGCAAGACTATACAGGTTACATTAGCAGTTTAACATGGGTTTGTCAAGTGTTAAGTATTATTGGAGGGTTATTTATGTTAATTTGTGTTCGTTAGGGAGTAGGGAGCAGGCAGTAGGGAGTAGGGGAGAACGGCAGAGGAATGGCGTTCGTTTGGAATGAAGCGCGTCAAGCATCCCCGGAACCTCAGAAAAAGCTATGCTTTCTATAGTAGTCAGCACCTGTGCCGTAACTACCCTACTCCCTACTGCCTACTCCCTACTCCCTACTACCTACTCCCTACTGCCTACTCCCTAAATTAACCAAATCATCATTTGACACCCCCGCCCGACGGTGATAAAATGTCAGCAACTGAATAAGTTAAGCAAAGGCGATGACGAAGACGGCGGAGCAATGCTGATGTACAGAGAGTCGGCCACATGCTGCGAGGCCGGTCACAGACAGCTCACAAGCCCATCCCTTCCGAGCCGGAGGTCCCAAAGCGCGCCGCGACCAGCGGCGGGTGAGTAGACGCCTCCCGTGAATGCTGCGTAAAGGCATAGGGCTTGATGGAGCCTGATGAGTGGCGCAGAGATGCGCAATTTGAGTGGTACCGCGGGTTTATACAACTCGTCTCAAAGAATGTGTATGGCATGTTCATTGGGGCGGGTTTTTTTGCGGCCATCACCGCGAACGTGGACCGGCCCGCGAGCAACAAAAGGAGGTTAGTCCCATGGATGTCAAGAACGCCACCGGCCTGCTGTACGAGGTCGGCACCCGAATCAAGGAGCTGCGCGAAATCGCGGGCTATTCCGTGGTCCACATGGCCGAGCAGACCGGCCTGAGCGTGGAGACCTATCTTAAATATGAAGCGGGCAAGGAGGATCTGCCCTTTACCTTTATCCACAACTGCGCCCGCATCTTCGGCGTGGACATCACCGACCTGATCGAGGGCCGCAGCGCCAACCTGCGCTCCTACACCGTCACCCGCAAGGGCGAGGCCACCATCACCGCCCGCCAGGAGGGCATTGAGATCAGCAACCTGGCCCCGCTGTTCAGCGGCAAGATCGCGGAGCCGTTCTGGGTCACCTACAGCTATTCCGAGGAGCTGCAGGACCAGCCCATCCACACCCATTCCCACTCCGGCCAGGAGTTTGACCTGATCCTCTCCGGCGAGCTGCTGGTGCGCATCGGCGACCATGTGGAGCACCTGCGCGAGGGCGACAGCATCTACTACGATTCCTCCACCCCCCACGGCGAGATCGCCACCGGCGGCAGGGATTGCACCTTCGTGGCCGTGGTGCTGCCCGGCGAGGAGAACGACAAGGACAAGATCGTCGATGCGGTCATGCCCGTGCGCATCCCCAAGCAGCACATGATCTACGACAAGTACGTGAAGCTGGAGGAGGACGGCCAGGGCCATCTGGTGCACATCGACTTCCCCGACGCGGACAACTTCAACTTCGCCTTCGACATCGTGGACACCCTGGCCGAGCGCAAGCCGGACAAGCTGGCCATGCTGTGGGTGGACCGCCATCACAACGAGCAGCGCTTCACCTTCGAGGACATCAGCCGCAAGTCCAACCGCGCCGCCAACTACTTCAAGGCCCTGGGCATCAAGAAGGGCGACCGGGTGATGCTGGTGCTGCGGCGCAACTGGCAGTTCTGGGTCATCATGATGGCCCTGCACAAGCTGGGCGCGGTGGCCATTCCCGCCACGGATCAGCTGCTGAAGAAGGATTACGAGTACCGCTTCGAGACCGCCGGGGTCTCCGCCATCTGCATGACCGCCGACGGCGAGGGCGCGGCCCACGTGGAGGAGGCCTTTGAGACCTGTCCCTTCGTCAAGACCCGCATCCTCTGCGGCGGCAAGCGGGATGGCTGGCGGGACTTCGACGAGGAGTATCTGCGCTACCGCTCCACCTATGTCCGCACCGAGGACGCGCCCAAGGGCAACGACCCCATGGTGATGTTCTTCTCCTCCGGCACCACCGGCTATCCGAAGCTGGCCATGCACAACCACAAGTACCCCCTGGGCCACTTCATCACCGCCCACTACTGGCACAACGTGGAGCCCGACGGCCTGCACTTCACCATCTCCGACACCGGCTGGGGCAAGGCGCTGTGGGGCAAGCTGTACGGCGCGTGGATGAACGAGGGCGCGGTGTTCACCTTCGACTTCAACCGCTTCGACGCGCATGAGATCCTGCCGATGTTCAAGCAGTACAACATCACCACCTTCTGCGCGCCGCCCACCATGTACCGCTTCCTGATCCGCGAGGATCTGTCCAAGTACGACCTGACCAGCATCCACTACGCCACCACCGCCGGCGAGGCGCTGAACCCCGAGGTGTTCCACCAGTTCAAGAAGGCCACGGGCCTGTCCGTCATGGAGGCCTTCGGCCAGACCGAGACCACCCTGGTGCTGGGCAACTTCGCGGGTACGACGCCCAAGGTCGGCTCCATGGGCAAGCCCAGCCCGCTGTTCGACGTCACCCTGGTCGATCCCGAGGGCAACGAGGTCAAGGCCGGCGAGCCCGGTGAGATCTGCATCCGCACCGACAAGGGCATCCCCTGCGGCCTGTTCATGGGCTACTATCGCAACGACGAAATGACCCAGTCCGTCTGGCACGACGGCCTCTACCACACCGGCGACGTGGCCTGGAGGGATGAGGACGGCTACTTCTGGTACGTCTCCCGCGCCGACGACGTCATCAAGTCCTCTGGCTATCGCATTGGGCCCTTCGAGATCGAATCCGTCATCATGGAGCTGCCCTACGTCCTCGAGTGCGGCGTCTCCGCGGCGCCCGACGAGATCCGCGGCCAGGTGGTCAAGGCCTCGGTCGTCCTCACCAAGAACGCCGTCGGCACCCCCGAGCTCGCCAAGGAGATCCAGGACTACGTCAAGAAGCGCACCGCGCCCTATAAGTACCCCCGCATCGTCGTCTTCCGCGACGAGCTGCCCAAGACCATCTCGGGCAAGATCCAGCGCAATCAGCTGTAAAGAAAACATCCCCCGTGTTGTTTTCGCACGGGGGGATGTTTTACGCTGATTGTATCTATTCAGTCCTGCTGTGATAAATGGAGGTTTGGCTGGAAGAATTAGGAATTAGAAATTAGGAATTAGGAATGAATAGTTGCTGCCGCGCACGCTGTAGGGGCGGCCAATGGCCGCCCGCCATATACCGAAACAATACGTACTGCCTGACAGGCGGCGCATCGCCGCCCCTTCGCAGCCAAGCCATTTATAATTCCTAATTCCTCATTCCTAATTCCTCATTCCTAATTCCTCATTCCTAATTTCTCATTCGACGAATCCCAATTCTCCGAAGGACTGAACAGTTACCGCCGATTGATGTTGTCAGAGAAACCCTGACTCAGAAAAACGACCGGCCTGATGCTGTACCGGTTCTATGGCAGCGGCACAACCTCCACCACCGTCAGCACGTCTCCGGCGACGGTGAAGCGCACGTCGAAGCCGGCGAAGGAGACGCCGTAGCGCCGCCCGTCGTCCTTGTGCTTGTAGCCGGGGCGGGGGTCCTGGGCGAGGACCTGGAGGATGGCCTCATGCCGGTCCGGGGGCAGGAGGGCGAGCAGCCGGGGCGGGAAGTCCACCCGCAGGGCGTAGTCCTTCACCGCGTCGGAGAAGCCCCCGGTGGCCTCGGGGTGGCAGTCGGCGTGGGGGAGGTAGGGCTTGATGTCGAAGATGGGGGTGCCGTCCATCAGGTCGGCCCCGGCCACGTACAGCACCGGGCCGTCGGGCGCGTTCAGGTCGATCCCCTCCAGCCGCACGCAGGACAGGCCGATGGGGTTGGGGCGGAAGGGGGAGCGCGTGGCGAAAACGCCCATGCGCCGGTTGCCGCCCAGCCGGGGCGGCTTCACGGTGGGGGACCATCCCTCCATCACCGATTCCGAGAACTCCCACAGCAGCCAGACATGAGAGTACCCCTCCAGCCCGCGCAGGGCGGAGGGGTCTCGATATTTCGGCTCGAACACGACCCGCCCCTTCAGCGCGTCCACGAGCCCGCTCTGGCGGGGGATGCCGAACTTGCTGGGGAAGTCGGTGCGGATGCGGGCGATGGGTTCAAAGACCGCCGCCATGTCAGCGCTCCGTCCCCATGAAGAACAGGGCGATGGTGCCGGGCCCGGAGTGCGCCCCGATGACGGGCCCCACGTAGTTCACCAGCACGTCCTTCACATGGAAGCGGCTGCGCATGATGTCGGCCAGGTAGTTGGCATCGTCCTCACAGTCGCCGTGGGAGATGAAGATGGTCTGGTTCTCCAGGTCAACGCCCCGCTTCCCGGCCTCGTCGGCCAGCGCCCGAATGGAGGCCTTGCGCCCGCGCGCGGTGCTCACCTTGATGAGATGGCCCTCGTTGTCCACGTGCATCACGGGCTTGATGGACAGCATGGAGCCCACCACCGCCGTGGCCCCGGAGATGCGCCCGCCGCGCTTTAGGAACATCAGATCGTCGATGGTGAACCAATGGCACAGGTGAAGCCGGTTGTCCAGCACCCACTGATACAGCGCGTCGATGTCCATGCCCGCCTGCTTATGCTGCCAGGCGTGCCACACCAGCAGCCCCTGGCCCAGCGACGCGCACAGCGAATCCACCGCCAGCAGCTTGCGCTGGGGATACTGGCCCGCCAGTTCCTGGGCCGCCGCCGCACCGGCGTTGTAGGTGCCGCTGAGGCCCGAGGAGAAGCCTATATACAGTATGTCCCGCCCGGATTTTAAGATCTCCTCCATGGGGCCGATGAAGGCGTCCATGTTCACCGCCGAGGTCTTGGCCGGACACTTGGTGCGCAGCTTCGCGTAGATGTCCTTGAAGGAGATGTTGCGCCCGTCCAGATAGTTGTAGTATTGCTTGTCCTCGATGTACACCGACAGGGGCAGCACCGCAAGCTCCATCTCGTCCGCCAGCTTCGCCGGCAGGTCGCAGGAGGAGTCCGTCATGATCACGTAATCCGCCATATCCCTCACCTCCCGAATGCGTTTATATTCCCATTTCCAATCCATCTGTGATTATTAACCATTATACCATACCCCCTCCTTCCCTGTCCCGGACGGGGGATGGTTTTACTGAATTTTTACCTCACTGGTAATAACAGTTCACGTTATGAGAGAATCATGGATTCGTCGGGGAAAATGAGGAATTAGGAATGAGGAATTAGGAATTAAGAGCGGCTGCCGCGCGCACTGTGGGGCGGCCGATACCGACGCGATAGGTACGACCCGGCGGGCGGCGCATCGACGTTCCGACGCGGCCAAGCCATTCATTCCTAATTCCTAATTCCTAATTTCTAATTCCTAATTCGATACACACCGATCTGCGTATAGAACGAATGCCATCACTCTCCTTGATTTGCATTTTTATCCCCGATACGCTATAATCATAGTGGGGGGATGATGGCGTGAGCATATCGAAGTACGAGGCGTTTCTCAAGACGGTGGAGCTGCGAAGCCTGACGAAGGCGGCGGAGGCGCTGGGCTACACCCAGTCGGGGATGACGTACATCCTGAACGCCCTGGAGGACGAGTGCGGGCTGAAGCTGCTGCGCCGGGACCGCTCCGGGGTGCAGCTGACCAGCGACGGTCAGGAGCTGATGCCCTACATTGAGGCGCTGTGCGATAGCTGGCGGCTGGTGGGGGAGAAGCGGGACGCGCTCAAGGGCATGGAATCGGGCCACCTGCGCATCGGCACCTTCACCAGCGTGTCCACCCACTGGCTGCCGGAAATCATCCACGCCTTCCGCCAGAGCTATCCCCACATCACCTTTGAGCTGCTCCACGGCGACTACGCCCAGATCCAGGAGTGGCTGATCCAGGGCCGCGTGGACCTGGGCTTCACCCAGCTGCCGGTGCGGGAGGGTCTGTCCGCGCTGCACATGATAACGGACCCGCTGCTGGCCGTGCTGCCCGAGGGGCACCCGCTGGCCGAGCGTGAATCCATCCCCCTGGACGCGCTGCTGCCCGAGCCCTTCATCATGTACGCCGAAAATACCCCCGGCGGCATCCGAGAGATGCTCTCCAGCCGCCCCGTCCGGCCCAACACCCAGTTCGTGGTGGAGGACGACCACGCCATCATCGCCATGGTGGAGGGCGGGCTGGGCGTCAGCGTGCTGTCCGACCTGGTGCTGCGCCGCACGTCCTTCCGGGTGGTCAAGCGCCCCCTGGACCCGCCCATGGCCCGTGAGATCGCCCTGGCCTATCCCGAGCGCCGCGCCGCCTCCGTCTCTTCCCGCCGGTTTGTGGAGTACGTCCGGGACTGGAAGGAGAGGACGATCCCGGAGACGAGAGGGGATTGAGAATGGAGAATGGAAAATGGAGAATGGAAAATGATGGGGCGCAATGCCCGGGACTGCCCCACGGACCGGGGCGGCGAACAGCCATGAAGGACATTTTCAAAGTGTTTAAGATGTTGTGAATGTGTGGCAAAACTTCGTCATATTTAGGCGGAACGGACATAGATGAGCACCGGATGGAGGGTGTAAAACTTTTTCGGGCAGGGCCATATTATTACTTATGATGTAATATTTGAATGAGTTCTAAATTGGCTGAAAATCCAATATATTCTGGGGTAGAGAGAAGCTGAGCGACAGGACATGAATATTTCATTTAAAATACAATTGTAACATATACAGAAAAGTTTTAACAAAATGAAACAGTTTTGTGATTGACACAAATGCCACAAAGTATTATCATAGAAATGTCAAAATTGATCGGGCAACCGAGAAGGAGCGTGTACTTGAAATGAAGAAATTCCTGCGTATGATGGCGGCGCTGATGGTGGTTGCGCTGTGCATGTCCACCTTCGCCACGGTGGCGATGGCCGCTTCTAAAGTGACCGCGACGGGCAACTGCAATGTCCGTACCGGCCCCGGCCTGTATTATTCCTCCCGCGGCACCCTGTACAAAGGCCAGACGGCCACCTACCTGGACTCCCGCAAGCGGGACGACCGCGGCGTCTACTGGCTCAAGATCAGGTGGAAGGGCAAGACCGGCTGGGTCTCCACCAAGTACGCCCGCGTGGGCGGCAGCGCGTCCGTGATCTATTACGATGACGACGACGAGTATGTGTACTATGACACCACCCGCAAGGTGCAGGCCACCGCGAGCGTCAACGTCCGCCTGTCCCCCCGCACCAGCGGCACCAAGGTTGGCACCATCTCCAAGGGCACGAAGCTGAGCTATCGCGGCAAGATGTCCACCGACAGCTACGGCAACGCCTGGTTTGCAGTCTACTACAAGGGCTACAAAGCCTGGGTGTCCGCCCGTTACTCCTACCTGAAGTAACCCGGAATAAAAGCGCTCCCGCGAGGGAGCGTTTTTATTGGTTCAACGGGCATGGACTCCCTCAGCCCGCAGGGCTGACGGAGGGAGTCTGCCATCATCTGCCAGTTTATTTGAGCTTGTCGATGATGTAAGCGCACACCTCGTCGGTGGCGCGGCCTGTCTCGTTGATGCCATACCATTCCCGCAGGGCGCGGCAGTTCTCCCGGGCGGCGGCGGGGCTGGTGTCCAGGATCAGGCGCTCCAGCTCGGCCTGGTCGTGGGCGATCAGCAGCGGGGTGTCGTGGGGGTCGTAGTAGCAGGGCCGGGTGGACAGGTAGTGGTCGAAGTCGGCCATGTACATGAACACGGGCTTATCCAGCACGCAATAGTCCGTGGCGCAGGAGGAGTAGTCCGTCAGCAGCATATCGGCGACCAGCAGCAGCTCGGACATGTCCTCGTAGCGGGTGGCGTCCACCAGCCGGTCCCGCACGGCCTCCACCTCGATGCCCTCGGACAGGTAGTGGGCGCGGTACAGGCAAAGCCACCTCTCGCCGCCGCGCTCCAGCAGCGAGAGCACCCGCCCCAGGTCCATCCGGGACGCTCGGGGAATGACGGCGGTGTCCTCGCGGTAGGTGGGGGCGTACAGCAGCAGCTTCACCCCGTCGGGCACCCCCAGCTTTTCACGCACCCGCCGCGCGTCGGCGGGGTCGTTTTTCACCAGGATGTCGTTGCGGGGCGCGCCGACGTTGAGGTATTCGCCGTTGTAGCGAAAGGCGGTGCGGTACATCCGCATGCCGAAGTCCGATCCCGTCACCACCCGGCTGCATTCCTCCTCCAGGCGGTAGCCGACGTCGGCGGTGTCGTAGCAGATCTTCTTGATGGGCCGGTCGCCGTGCCAGGTCTGGACGTAGAACTGCTTATCCTTTGGGAAGTCGCGCAGCTCCGGATCCTTGGTGAAGTTGTCCACCCACACCCGCGCCGTGGCCAGCTCGATCCAGGACTTCCGGGACCGCCGGTTCACGCACCGCACGTAGTCCGGGACCGCCCTGCGCATCTCGTGAAAGGCGTCGCCCTTGAACAGCCAGACGATGTCCGTCTCGGGCCGCAGCGCGTGCAGGCGCTCCGAGATCACCCGGGGATTGTCGCTGTAGCTGCGCCCCCGGAAGCTCTCGAACACCACCTTGTTCGTGTCGATGCCCTTCACGAGGCGGCTGGCCTTTACGATCACCCGGTTCTCCAGCGATTGCAGCTTCGGGTTGTTGGACAGGATGCGGGGGAGCTTCATGGCGTTTTCTCCTGACAGTGGATGATGAAAGTGGGGAGTGGATAGTTCACGACCCGCTCCGTAAAATACGACGAATGACCGAATAAAGGAAAGCGGGCCGCGGCCCGCTTTCCTCTATTCGACCCCCAGCAGCTTCTTCTGCTGCTCCGGCGTCAGCACGCCGTCGGCAGTGTAGCCCTCGGCGGTCTGCCAGGCGGCGGCGCTCTTGGCGGTGCCGGGGCCGTAGACGCCGTCCGGCTCGCCGGTGAGGAAGCCCTTGGCGATCAGCGCGGCCTGGACCTCGTAGGCGGCGTAGTCGTAGGTGGTGGCCTTGATGGTCTTGTAGTCCCGCTCATAGGGCTCGAGCTGTATGATGGTGCGGGTGGTGGGATCGTCGGTGAGCAGCTCCTCGGCGTTGTCCTCATAGCCGAACATCTCGTTGAAGGTGATCAGCTGATAGCCCTGGTTGGAGGCGTAGGGGATGAACTCCCTGAGCTTTTGCAGGTCCAGGTCGGTGCAGTGGAACAGGTACACCGCGCCGGGGGTCAGGGACTTCTTGAGCTTATCGATGTCCATTGCGCCGGACACCGACCAGTGTGCGATGCCGTAGTAGCCCAGCTGGCGGATGTAGGAGTGGGTGCGCAGGTCGTTGCGGTCGTCGCCGCCCCGGGGACGCAGGAAGTGGGTGTGGTAGTTCACGCCCAGCACCAGATCCACGGCGCGGTCCTGGTCGAACACGTGCTTGGCCATCTCCTCGTCGGACAGGTTGTACAGCCCGTCGTGGCTCCAGGTGTGGTTCTCGATCTCGTGGCCGCTTGCGTGGGCGGCCTTGATGACCTCCTGCAGCTCCTGCCGCTTGAGCAGGTTGCCGATGGGGAAGATGGTCAGGTGGCCGCCGGTGTTCTCCGCCAGCTGGATGATCTCCTTGAGGTTGGCGGTCTGGAAGCAGTCGTCCACGGTGATGGCGACGACCTTGTCGTCCCGGCCCGCGCTGCGGAACACCGGCAGATAGTCCTCGCCCTGGGGCTCGGGCGCGTACTTGCCCGCCCGCCAGGCGTCGCCGGTGGGGGTCATGGAGAAGCCGGAGGACGCGGACGCGGCGGTGGGCTGGGGAGCGGCGACCCCTTCAACTGCTGTCGCGGCGGCATCCGCCTCGGTCTCCGTCTCCGTGGGCAGGCCGTCCGCCTGAACCACGCTGGACGCGGCCTGAACCGGTTCGCGGGAAACGTCCCGCTGGCCGCCCCGGGTGGCGATCAGCCCGATGATCACGATCAGCGCGATCAGCGCCGCGAAGCCGATGCACAGCTTGATGATGCCCTCCCGGGTGGAGGTCAGGTCGCTCAGCTTCAGAAGGATTCCCTGTACGCCGGCGGGCCTGTGGGTGCGGCGGCGGGCGGCGGTGCGGGTCTGGCCGCTGCGGGCGCGCTGGCCGCTGGCGGTGCGGCGCTGGCCCTGGCCGGACCGGGCGTAGGCCTTGCCCGCCGAACGGGGCTTCTGTGCATTTTTATTCACATCGGTGTCCTTGGGACGCGCTGTATTCTTCTGCATAGGTTCACCTGCTTTTGTCCTGTCGGGCGGGGTGCGCACACCTCGCCGCATGATACTTTCCCATACATTTTATCTCATTTGTATACACCGCGCAACCGATGTCCATAAAAAGCCGCTTTATCTTCCCACTGTGCGCGATTTCAGGAGGATTTTGGACGATTTTCGGGGATAAAAGATGCGGCTCGGTCAGCATGACAGAGTGGAATATCGCGGGTTGAAGGGAGAACGACCTCTCAGTCACCGACTACGTCGGTGCCAGCTCCGCTGGAAGGGGAGCCAAGAGAGAATGACAAATGGATTTCAATATGTACGCGGCAGCCTTGGCTCCCCTTTCAGGGGAGCTGGCAGCCGTTAGGCTGACTGAGAGGTCGTTCCCTATCCCGACAATATGGGAAAGCCGACGGACATTTCAAGAACGTCCGCCGGCCTGAAGTGTGTGTCAGCGATGCAGGTCGATCATCCGCTGGATGGTCGCCTTGGGCTGGACGCCCATGACCCGCTCCACCAGCTCGCCGTTTTTGAACAGCATCAGCGTGGGCACGGCGGTGATGCGCAGACCCATGGCGAGGTCGGGATTCTGGTCCACGTCCACCTTGGCGAACACCACATCCGGATTCTCCGCGGCGATCTCGTCCACGATGGGGGAGAGCATCTTGCACGGTCCGCACCAGGTGGCCCAGAAGTCCACCAGGGTCAGCGGATTCTTGCTCAGGTTCTCGGACTTCATGTCCTCGGAAGTGTAGACCTTGACGTGTTCAGACATAGGGATACCTCCTGTTGTATGATAATGGGAAATGGGGAATGGAGAATGGGGAATGGGGAATGGCGGAACAAATCCCTGCGGGATTTGTTCTGATTCAACTGTACAGTAGACGATATTGAGGTGATCCGTATCCTTCATCAAAAAGAAATCCGAAGGATTACAACCATCATTCCCAATTCCACATTCTTCCAAATGGTTTTTCAGTAGTATTGACCCGGTCACCGTTCATCCGTTCCCCAGCAGCTCCACCAGCAGCCTTCTCAGGGTGCTCTTGGCGTCCGGGCCGGCGGCGGCGCCGACGCAGCTGGGGCAGCCGTCGGCGCAGGGGCAGGCGTCGAGGCGCTCCAGGGCGCGGGCGAAGAGGTCCCGGTCCATCTCGTAGACCTTGTCGGACAGGCCGATGCCGCCGGGGACGGCGTCATAGAGGTAGATGGTGGGCCGCCCGGTGAAGGTGTCCTTGACGTGGTAGACCACGGAGATGTCCTGGGGAGCGCACATCAGGTCGATGGGCGCGATGTGCCGAAGCAGGTGGGACAGGCCCACCATGGCGTTCTTGAGGGGCTCACGCTCGTAGCGCTCCTCCAGCCCCTCGGGCAGCGACCACCAGCAGGCGGTGGTCTGCATCTCCAGCTCGGGCAGGGTCACCGGGCCCCAGCCCAGGTTCTCGTGGGTGTCAAAGGCGATCTTCTTGAACACCGTGACGATGGAGGAGGTCAGCACCTCGCCCCGGGCGCGTTCCAGGGGCCCCGACGGCTCCCGCTCGAACTCGTCCAGCACCTTAAGGCTGGTGGTCAGGTCGGCGTCGGTGTAGTAGCCCACGTCCACCCGGCGGATGTAGGCCTTCTTGTCGTCGAAGTCCAGCTGCTCCACTTGGTACTGCGTGCCCTCGTGCATGTAGATGGCGTACTGGTGCAGCAGCATCGGCACCGTGAAGCGGTCCATCTCGCCGATGACCCGGTGCTTCTTGGGGTCGGTGATGTCCACGATGAGGAAGTTCTGGTCGGAGGCGCTGCGCAGATTGATGCCCGCCTGGGGAAATTCCTCCGCCATCCAGTAGTATTTCCCCGCCACCTGCCGGAGTATGTTCTCATCCTTGAGGTAGCCCAGCAGCTCCGGGGTGTCCTCCAGGCCCTCGAACAGCTCGCCCTCCTGGAAGGGCAGCTCGTAGGCGGCGCACTTGAGGTGGTTTAAGAGGATATAGAGGTTGTTGGGATTGATCAGCGCCCGCTCCGGGGACTGGTTGAAGAAGTACTCCGGGTGGGTGATGATGTACTGGTCCAGCGGGCCCGAGGATGCCACCACGATCAGCAGCGACACGCTGCCCCGCCGCCCGGCCCGGCCCGCCTGCTGCCAGGTGGAGGCGATGGTGCCGGGATAGCCGCACAGCACGCAGGCGTCCAGCTGGCCGATGTCGATGCCCAGCTCCAGGGCGTTGGTGGACACCACCGTGGTGATGTGTCCCGCCCGCAGCTCGCGCTCGATCTCCCGGCGCTGGGTGGGCAGATAGCCGCCCCGGTAGCCGCGCACCTTGCCGGCGTTGCCCAGGGGGTCCCGCACCATGTCCTTGAGGTAGCGAACCAGCACCTCCACCGTCAGCCGTGAGCGCCCGAACACGATGTTCTGAATGCCCGCCCTGAGCAGGTCCGCGGCGATGCGCCGGGTCTGGGGGATGGACCCTGCCCGGATGCCCAGCTGCTGGTTCACCACCGGGGGATTGTAGAACACCACGTGGCGCTCCCCCGCGGGCGCGCCGTTTTCGTCGATCAGCAGCATCTCCCGCCCGGTCATCTCCCTGGCCAGCTCGCGGGGATTGCGGATGGTGGCCGAGCAGCAGATGAACACGGGGTGCGCGCCGTAGAAGTCGCAGATGCGCTTCAGGCGGCGGATGACGTTGGCCAGGTTGGAGCCGAACACGCCGCGGTAGGCGTGGATCTCGTCGATGACCACGTATTTCAGGTTCTCGAACAGCTTCACCCACTTGGTGTGGTGGGGGAGTATGCCCTGGTGCAGCATGTCCGGGTTGGTCACCACCACGTGTCCCGCCTGCCGTATGGCCGAGCGGGCCGAGGCGGGGGTGTCCCCGTCATAGGTATACGCCTTGATGTTTGCGCCGATGTCCTGGATCATGCGGTACAGCTCCGCCGCCTGGTCCGCCGCCAGCGCCTTGGTGGGGAACAGGTAGAGCGCCCGGCTCGACTCGTCCTTCAATATGGCGTCCAGCACCGGGGCGTTGTAGCACAGCGTCTTGCCCGAGGCTGTGGGGGTCACCACGACGAAGTCGCGCCCCGCGAGCGCCGCCTCCATGGCGCGGCTCTGGTGGATGTAGGGCCGCTCGATGCCCCGCATCCGAAGCGCGTCGATCACCCGCCCGTCCAGCGACGCCGGGAATTCCCCATACGCCGCCGCCCGCGCGGGTACCACCTGCCAGCTGGTCACGTTGTCCATGAACAGCGGGTCATTTTGCAGTTTTTTGATGTATTGTGCGATGGTCATGGCTCATTCATGGGTTCGAGGGAGGTAGGAAACAGAGGGAACAGGGAACAGGGAACAGGGAACAGGGGTGACGAGGGAACAGGGAACAGGGAACAGGGAACAGGGGTTGCGGCCTGGGGTTTTACTCCCTCAGTCACGCTTCGCGTGCCAGCTCCCTCGGAGAGGGAGCCTTTTGGCGTGCGTCCTCCGGCTCCTTCCCTGAGGGAACTGGCTGGCCGAAGGTCAGACTGAGGGAGTCTCCCCGAGGGAGCCTTTTGGCGTGCGTCCTCTGGCTCCCTCCCTGAGGGAGCTGGCTGGCCGAAGGCCAGACTGAGGGAGTCCGTCATGGGAGATGGCGAACAGGGAACAGGAATGGCGGGCTGATGCTGGTTATGTCGGACAGCGTCAGCCGCTATGCCACTTGCCACTCCCCACTCAGATGATGATGACCTCGGTTCCTTCCACCGCCTCGTTGACCAGCGCCTCCACGTCCAGCTTTTCCTCCACCTTGGGCATGGTCTCCAGCTTGGGCTTGGTGACGGGATGGCGGGGGGTGAAGACGGTGCAGCAGTCCTCATAGGGGAGGATGGAGGTGTCGTAGGTGTCGATTTTCACAGCGATGTCCATGATCTCGGTCTTGTCCAGGCCGATGAGGGGACGGAACACGGGCATCTCCACCACGGCGTCGGTGCAGGTGATGGCCTCCATGGTCTGGGACGCCACCTGGCCCAGGCTCTCGCCGGTGATCAGGGCCAGCGCGCCGAAGTCCCTGGCCAGCCGCTCGGCGATGCGCATCATGAAGCGGCGGGTGATGAGGGTGCCCAGCTCCTCCGGGCACTTCTCGTGGATCTCCAGCTGACATTTGGTGAAGGGGACCATGTAGACCCGCATGCCGTTGGAGTAATAGGCCAGCTTCTTCGCCAGCTGCATGACCTTGTCCCTGGCCAGCTCGCCGGTGTAGGGCGGGGACTGGAAGTGTATGGCGCAGAGCTTGACGCCGCGCTTCATCAGCTGGTAGCCCGCCACGGGGGAGTCGATGCCCCCGGACAGCAGCAGCGCGCCCTTGCCGCCGGTGCCCATCGGCATGCCGCCCACGGCCTTGATCTCCTGAACGCAGATGTAGGCCATGTCCCGGATCTCCACCATCAGCCGGTGCTCGGGCGTATGGACGTCCACCTTCAGGTTGGGGTTGGACTCCAGCACCCGCCCGCCGATCTCCATGGCGATCTCCATCGAGTTCATGGGGAACTTCTTGTCCGAGCGCTTGCCCTGGACCTTGAAGGTGCCGGAATAGGGCTTCATCATCTCCACGCAGGCGGCGGCGATCTCCTCGAAGTCCTTGTTCAGCTCCACGGCGGGGCTGACGGAGTACACGCCGAACACCTTGGTCACCCGGTCGATACAGGCGTCCAGGTCGTCGAAGTCGGACACGTAGATGCGGGAGTCCGACATCCACACGTGCCCGCCCAGGGGCTTGACGGCCTTTTTGACGTTGTCGTTCAATACCTTCAGAAAGTGCGGGCGGTTCGCGCCCTTGAGAAACACCTCGCCGTAGCGGACGAGCAGTACATGCCGCATGGGTTTTTATCTCCTTTGGAACCGCTTGAGCAGGTCGTAGCACATGCCGAGCTTGCCCGCGGCGTAGTCGAGTTCTTCATCGGTGGTGTGGGGGGACAGGCTGAACCGCACGGCCCACTCCGCGTTCTGCGGGGGAATGCCCATGGCGGTGAGCACCGAGGACACCTTCAGCTTCTTTGAGGAGCAGGCGGACCCGGTGGACACGTAGACGCCCTCGGCCTCCAGCGCGTGGAGCATCACCTCGCCCCGCACATGGGGAAAGCCCAGGTTGACGATGTGGGGCGCGGCGTCCTCCGGGGCGGGGCCGTGGACGACCACCTCGGGCACCACCCGCCGCACGGCCTCGATGAAGCGCAGCTTTTTCGCCATCAGCCGCCCGGGCAGGTCGGGCCACAGCCCTTGAAGCTCAAGCGCCGCGGCGTTCAGGCCCGCGATGCCGGGGGTGTTCTCCGTGCCGGACCGCAGCCCGTTTTCCTGGCCGCCGCCCACCTGGCGGGGATTCAGCTTCACGCCCTTTTTCACCACCAGCGCGCCGATGCCCTTGGGGCCGTGGAGCTTGTGCCCGGAAAAGCTGTACAGGTCGGCCCGCTTCATGTCGAAGGGAACCCGCAGATACCCCTGCACCCCGTCCACGTGGATGAGCGCCCGCCCGTCTACAAGCCGGGACAGCTTCTCCGCGTCCAGCAGGGCGCCTGTCTCGTTGTTGACCTGCATCATGCTCACCAGGGACGCGCCGTCCTCGAGCGCCTTTTCCAGCGCCGTCCAGTCGGGCTGACCGTGGATGTCCACGCCGATGGTGCGCACGTCGTGGCCCAGCTCGTGGAGCCGGTCAAAGGCGGCGAGCACCGAGGGATGCTCCACCGCGCTGACGGCCACGGTCTGATGCCCCCGCATGCGGGTGACCGCGCCCAGCACGGCCAGGTTGTTGGCCTCTGTGCCGCCGGAGGTGAAGATCAGGTCGCAGCCCGCGCTGTGTATGGGCTTTAGAAGGTTTTCCCGCGCCTCCCGCTCCTGCCTGAAGGCCTCCACGGCGGGCGCGTATACAGAGGAGGGGTTGTAGAACCCCTCCCGCATGCAGCGCTCCATGGCCTCGATGGCGGCCTCGCAGGGCCGGGTGGTGGCGGAATTGTCAAGATATGCTTGCATAGGTCGATTTCCCGTCCGCGTCATGCCATACGCCCACCTGCAGGTACTTCTTGGAGCGGATGACGGAGAGCATTTCGTCGTTCAGCTCCAGCACGATGACATGCTTCGCGCCCTTCTTCTGGAAATAGAAAAATGTGAGCTTTGCCTCCCGGTTCACGAACCAGTTGTGGGTCTTGACCCCGGGCTCGTTCAGCGCCTTCTGGAAGGCGGGTCCCTGGGCCGGGCCGCAGGAGATCACGTCCTTGGTGTCCATGGCGCACAGATAGCGGCGGCGGCGCTCGTTCATCACCTTGGACACGTCCAGATTGCCGTTGGTGAAGGCGTAGTCATACTCCACCCGGCACTCGTCCTTGACCCGGAACAGCAGAAACGTCAGCCCGCCGAAGGCCAGCGCGACCAGCAGCGACGGGAGGCGGAAGATCATCCGACCCGTCTCGTAGTCCGTGCCCAGCACCCCGGTCACCGCGAAGATCGCCACCATGCCGCAGATCACCATCAGCGCCCAGGCCCCATAATAGAGAAACGCCGAAGCGCCCTTCTTCACCGGCGACGCCGTTTGCTCCAGAAAATCATCCATGTCGATCGCCTCCTTTGACGAGAACGCATAATCATCAATTGTATTATACCACATTTTCCCCCCTTGTCGATAGCTGAACATAAAAACTGAACAAACAATTTATCACAGGGCTTGCACGGACGTGGTATAATGATAGAAAGCCTGACTGTTCAGTCATGATGGTATGCGGGTATTTGGGTGCATGGGGAATTAGGAATGGGGAATGGGGAATGGGGAATGGCGGAGCAAATCCCTGCGGGATTTGTTTTGATTAAAAAAACCGGCAATCAGGGGCACTGCCACGAACCGCATTCTTCAATAAAAAGAAATCCGGTATCTATTCAGTTCTGCTGTGATAAGTGGAGATTGTCCGAGGCAACGGGGAACGACCTCTCAGTCACCGACTTCGTCGGCTTCCAGGGGAGCTGTCAGCCGTTAGGCTGACTGAGAGGTCGTCCCCCGCAGCCTGCCAAGTCTCTGTTTGTCGCAGAACTGAACAGTTACGAAATCCGAAGGATTTCCACATCCATTCCCCATTCCCCATTCCCCATTCCCAATTCCCAATTCATCCCCCAAAGGAGGTTCCCCTTGAAATGTCCTTACTGCGGCAGCTACTGCGCGGACAACACGCTGTACTGCCCGAATTGCAAGCAGCCGCTGCCCACGGGCGACGCGGCGCAGAAGCGCGAGAAGGCTGAGAAGGCCGCGCCGCGCCCTCCCGTCTGGCAGCGGGCGCTGGGCGTGGCAGTGGCGTTGATGACGCTGTGCGCGCTGGCGGTGGGCGGCTACAAGCTGTGGAGCTGGGTCTACAACTACCGCCTGGAGCGCCTCTACACCCGCGGGGCCTACACGCCCACCGTGTCGGAGGTGACCATGGCGGACCTGCGCGCCGGGCACGCCATCGCATTCTATGGCAAGGACGGCGACCAGATCTTCCTGCCCGAGATGAACAAATCCCTGACCATCTCCGGGGGCGTGGCCCGCATGGAGATGGCGGATTCCGACTGGTTCGGTCCGTCGGTGGACGACGTGGACCACGCGGACGTGACCCTGTCGCCCATGCTCATCTCCGAGAAGGGCCACAAGACGGTGCTGCCCAAGCTGAACTTCCAGATCGAGGTGCCCCAGTCGCCGCTGAGCATCACCAGCCCCGCCAAGGACAAGATCGACGTGGTCACCTCGGTGTACCCGCTGATACTGAACGTGGTGCCGGGCAGCACGGTGTTCGTCAACGGCCAGGACGTCACCGCCTCCATCGACCGAAGCGGCTATCTGTCCACCAACGTGGCCGTGGAGCCCATCGGCGACAACCTGGTGACGCTGATCGTGCGCACCCCCCGCCACCGGGAGACCCGCAAGGAGCTGGATTTCTACCGCCAGAAGTTCGACATCGAGCTGGAGCTGGACACTACCGTGTCCGACCGCAGCCCCTCCCGCACCATGGCCGTCACCGGCAAGACCGAGCCCGGGGCCGTCATCTCCGTGGACACCGACTACATGGAGGAGAGCCTGTCCCAGGACATGGAGTCCGGACGCTTCTCCTTCATCGCCAAGTTCAACACCGTGGGCGAGAACGTGGTCCGCTTCCGCGCCTCCATGCCCGGCAAGAAGGATGCCTCCATCAGCTTCACCGTCAACTACCTGCCCTCGCTGGCCGAATACTCCGCCAAGGCCTGGGCCATGGACTACGAGCGCCTCAAGCTGATGTTCGAGCAGTGGAACGGGCGCGTGTTCCAGTGCCGCGGCGAGCTGATCGACTCCTTCGTGGACGGCGACAAGACCTACGTGGTCATGGACGTGGGCGACGATGAGCAGGAGCTCATCATCCTCGAAAACCGCACCACCCTCACCAGTCCCGCCCTTGGCCGCCGCTACGAGGCCTACGCCGACGTGGACGGCCAGCACATGTACAAGTCCACCTACTATCCCAAGCTGGTGGCGCGCTACATGGATCTGGCGACGAGATGATAGATTAATTGGGAATTGGGAATGGGGAATTGGGAATTAAAAACGGTGCTGCCGCGCAGAATTGCCCATCCCGGTACAGCCTTTATCCGGCGCGCTTCCGATTCGACACCGCCAGGCCATTCTTAATTCCCAATTCCCAATTCCCCATTCCCAATTAAAAAAGAGGAGCGTCATTATGAAGATCAAACTCAACGATGCGGAGATCGCGGCCCTGAAGGCCTTTTTGGAGGGCTGCGAGGACGCGGAGCAGCTTTCGGCGCGGGAGTACGTGGCGGATCTGTACGATCTGGAGCGCCCGCTGACGCTGGACCTGGTGTTCGTCAAGGGCGGCGTGGCGGTGGACGGCGCGGCGGAGCTGCTGTACGACGCGGAGCAGGACGGCTGGCACATGGGCAGCCGCCTCGAGTCCCCGGAGGCGGTCAAAGCGGCGCTCGCCGAGGCGGGCGCGTTCGAGGCGTGAGCAGCGAGGCGGAGCGCCGGGCGCTGGACAGGCTGGACAACGAGCGCCTCTACAACGCGGTGGAGTGCGCCCTGGCGATGCTGGCCAAGCCCCCGGAGGCCGAGGCCATTCTGGGTCGGGTGCGGGAGTGCTTTCCCGCGCCGGTGTTTTTCCTGGAGGCGGACGACAGCGTCAAGCAGAAGCTGCCGCTGACCGAAAACACCGCCTACTACTTTTCCCTGGCCCCGGTGATCGCCCGGTTCATCGTGCGGGAGCGCTTCGGGGCGCGGCCGAAGCTGGACCGGCTGGAGCGCATGGCCGGCTACATGGTGCAGCTCTACCGCGGCGTCTACCACGAGCGCTTCTACGCCGTCCTGCTGGACAGCGCCGGGCGGGTCACCGACACCGTGCTCATCAGCCGCGGCAGCGCCAGCGCCACGCTGTTTGACTTAAAGACCCTGCTCTCCGCGGTCATCCAGCACAACGCGAAGGCCGTCGCCCTGTGCCACAACCATCCACGCGGCACGCCCCGCCCCTCCGAGGAGGACGTGCGCTGTACCTTAGACGCCCTCAAGGCCCTCCGCGCCCTGGACGTGCCCATGCTGGACCACATCATCGTCGCCTACGATCAGGCCGTCAGCCTCCGCGAGACCGGCGCCGTCTCCCCCGACCTCTGGGTCATGCAGGCCCCGAAGAACCGGGTGGTGCGGGATTGGCTCAAGGGGGTTCAGGCGGGTGGCTGACAGGCGAGGGCGGAGCGTTGAACAGCGCCGCTGTTCAACGCTCCGCGCGCAGCTCTACTCATTCTTAACACTTCGTCCAATCTCCACAAAAATCGCTAAAATTAACCCAATATTCATAATTTGACGGCGGTTTTTCGCCGGGATTCAACATTAAAAAGGTATACTGATACCGATATGCAAATCGTCCGTTTGGGAGGCGTCGCCATGTACCTCGATCATCGCATTACGATCAAAATCGCAAGAATACTGGACATGGTGGACATGTCCGCGCTGCTGCTGGACCAGGGCGGCAATGTGATCCTGCCGGAGGGGGACCAGCGGGTGTTCTCCATACCGGAGGAGCTCAGACAGAATCCGACCATGCCCTTCGTGTACGGCGCGATGACCCTCATCGGCACCGGCGAGGAGCAGCCGGTCTACGTGTGTCTCCACGGCGACAGCGAGGACATCAAGAAGTGCGCGGTGCTTTGCGCGGAGCTGATCAATCTGCTGCTGCGCGAGGACATGAGCCAGACCAACCGCGAGCAGGCCATTCGGATGATGCTGCGCGGCGAGGTGGAGGGCTCGGAGTTCGAAGCCCTGGCCGCCGAACACGAGATCGCCCTGCAAAAGAGCCGCTGCGTGCTGTACTTCTACTTCCAGGACATGGAGGTCGAGCCCGCCATCAGCCTGATGAACGGCACCCTGGAGGAGGGCGAGGACCTGATCACCGAGGTGGGACACCACTCCGTGGCCATGCTCAAGTCTGTGGGCGAGGAGGGCGGCATGGAGGAGGTCGAGGAGTTTGCCAAGGCCTTTGAGTCCAGCTTCCTCACCGAGACCGGCGGCACCGTGTTCATCGGCATCTCCGATCCCCGGGAGTCCCTCACCGACATCCCTGACGCCTTCGAGGAGGCCCGCAACGCCATCAACGTGGGCCGGGTCTACCACCCCGCCAAGCACGTGTTCATCTACCGCAATCTGCTCCTGGAGCGCTTTTTGAGCGACGTCTCCCCGGAGATGGGCATGCGCTACAACGCCTGCATCTTCAACCGCTCCACCGCCCGCCTGTTCAACGACGAGATGGTCCACACCATCGAGACCTTCTTCGACAACAGCCTGAACCTGTCCGAGACCGCCCGCAAGCTCTACATCCACCGCAACACCCTGGTGTACCGGCTGGAGAAGGTGCAGCACGCCATCGGCCTGGATCTGCGCAACTTCGACGACGCGGTGACCTTCAAGATGATGCTGCTGCTGGGCAAGGGCGGCAACGCCCGCCGCTTCCGGCTGTAATATCCCTGCCCGGAAGCCCATACCCTGCAAACAGAGCGCGGAACGCCGAGACGCTTTCGCGCTTTTTGATTGTGGATGGGTGTGAGGAGATGGAGCGGGTTGTTCTGAGGAAAGATGTATGGATGAATTAGGAATTGGGAATTAGGAATTAGGAATTGAATAGTGGCTGCCGCGCGCCCTATAACGAAGTGAGGCGTACAACCTTGCGGGCGGCGCAACGCCGCCCCTGCGGAGCCAGGCCGTTCATAATTCCCAATTCCCAATTCCCAATTCACCCCAGAACTGAACACCTGCGCTTAAGTGATCCTCTCTCTCCATTCCGGCGCATACAATGACCTGTTAAGACGGAGGCCAGCATGAGAAAAGGCAACGGTACCCTGCTGCCGCTGATCTGGGTGGCGGCGATCATCGCGGTGGTGGCGTCCACGGCGACGCTGGTGCTGTCGGACCGGGGCGAGGACCGGCACTGGGTGAGCGAATCGGAGTATCAGCGGATACAGCGCTACGCCCGGCTGGACGCGGTGCGCGAGACCCTGATGACGGACTACTATCAGCCCCTGGACGAGGACGAGCTGATCACCGGCGCGATCCGGGGCATGACCTCGGCGGTGGGGGACGTATACACCTTCTACTACACCCCCGACGAGATGAAGCGGGAGACCGACGAGAACGACGGCCACTACGACGGCATCGGCGTGGTGCTGGAGCGCAGCCGGGAAGGCTATATCGAGCTGGTGCGCGTCTATCCCGACACCCCCGCCGAGGCCGCCGGGCTTCGGGTGGGGGACCGCATCGTCTCCGTGGACGGCGCGCCCGTGGACGCCGCCACCTACGCCAGCTACCTGGAGGGCGTGCAGCGCATGCGGGGCCCGGACGGCGCGGAGGTGGTGCTGGGAGTCCTGCGGGACGGTCAGACCCTGGAGTTCCCCCTGACCCGCGCCGCCATCAACGTCAGCTATGCCGAGTATACGATACTGGACGGGAACATCGGCTACGTGTCCATCTCCCAGTTCACCGGCGACGCCGCGGACCGCTTCGGCGAGGCCATCGACGCCTTCCGGGCTGCCGGCGTCAAGGGCATGGTCATCGACCTGCGCAACGACCCCGGCGGGCTGCTCACCCACGTCGTCAGCATCGCCGACAAGGTGCTGCCTGAGGGCCTGATCGTGTACATCGAGGATCGCAATGGCAACCGCACCAACTACTTCTCCGACGCCGAATACCTGGACGTGCCCCTGGCCGTGCTGGTCAACGGCATGTCCGCCAGCGCCTCGGAGATCCTGGCCTCCGCCGTGCAGGCCCTGGACCGGGGCACGGTGGTGGGCCTTCAGACCTACGGCAAGGGCGTGGTGCAGAACCTGACCACCTTCCCGGAGGACGGCTCCGGCATGCAGTACACTACCGCCAGCTACTTCGACGCCAACGGGCGCTCCATCAACGGCGTGGGCGTCACCCCGGACATCGAGGTCCCCCTGGAGGCCGACCGCGTCCCCTTCGACCCCGACCCCGCCAGCGACAATCAGCTCGCGGAGGCGATAGAGGCATTGGGGAAGTGAGGCATTAGGCATCAGGGGCTGCGGCATAGGTTCTGCTTCTCTTGATGATTCGCTCGTGCAGGGGTGACTCCCTCAGTCAGCCTGCGGCTGACAGCTCCCTCGGGGAGGGAGCCTGGCGTGAGCCCAAAAGCCTCCCTCATTGAGGGAGGTGGGCCGCGAAGCGGGTCGGAAGGAGTTCCCTGACTAATGCCTGACGAGAGAGCCGCCCCGACATCTGTCGGGGCGGCTCTCGTGTCACTATCGAAGCGTTTTTCTGAAATTGTATTGGGTTTTGATGTATTCGTAGCCCATGGACTTGTAGAAGTGGAGCGCCTCGTCCATGTGCTCCCCGGAGTTCAGGCGCACGGCGCACGCGCCGTCCTCCAGCGCCCAGTTCTCCACCGCACCGATCAGCGTGCGGCCCAGGCCGTGCATCTGATGGTCGTGCCGCACCGCCATCGCCACCACGTTCTTCATCGGCGGCGCGTAGATGGGATCGTGGTTGTGCGCGTGGATGAACCCCACCACCTCGCCGTTCTGCTCCGCCACCAGCACCAGGTTGGTGGAGTCGCCGATCAGCCGCCGCACGTTCGCGGTCACCTGATCCTCGCTGTATTGATACCCCAGCTCATTGTGACAAAGCTCATAGATCGGCTTCGCGTCCGAAATCATGGCCCTGCGTATCGTCATGTTCATACCCAAACCGCCCTCCATGCGTTTATTACCTTCTCAATTATAGCATAAGGGGCGGTTTGGTTTCAATAGTGTTATGGAAATTTGTGCTCGTGTGGATCGTTGAATTTGTAAAATAATGACGATTCCCTTGACATTTCCATCCCCATGGACTATAATATAGCCTGTTCGAGAGAACGTAGGGGCATGGTGTAATGGTAACACGTGGGTCTCCAAAACCTTTGTTGAGGGTTCGAATCCTTCTGCCCCTGCCAATGAGACTGATCCGTTGATCAGTCTTTTTGTATATGATTGCACAGGTGCTTTGATGAACCGTCGACCTTCATCATGTGAGGAGGATGCGATATGCCGACGCTTGAAGCGATACGAATTGCTGTGCATGCCGCCGCGGCTCAATACCCCGTCAAGCGTGTGGAGCTGTTCGGCTCCTATGCCAACGGCACGGCGGATGAGAACAGCGACGTCGATTTCCTGGTGGAGTTTTCCGAAAACCCAACATCACTTCTGCACATCTGCGGTTTTCGTGAGACGCTTTCTGAATTGTTGAGCCGCGATGTGGACATCGTGAAGCTGCCGCGCAAGGTAGGGGATGGACTGACGATCGACAGGACGGTATGCGTATATGGAGCATGAGGAGAGAAACCGGACAATACTTCAGAAAATGCTGTCTGAAATCGAGGATATCGAGGCATTCCTTGCAGGGCGGTCTGCTGCCGATCTCATGAGCGACAGGATGTGTCAAAAGGCCATCGTGATGAGCCTCATCAATATCGGGGAATTGTCCAAATCGTTTACGGAGAGCTATTTGGGATCGATGCCGGAAATACCATGGAAAGCTATCCGCGGCTTTCGCAACATTGCCGCGCATCAATACGGCATTATTGATTTTGAGGACGTATACAAGACCGTGACAGATGACATTCCCGCATTGAAGGCGACTCTTGTCAAGCGCGAAAATATGAGATAGCGCTTCATTTACGAGACTGCTGTTGCAGTTCAGAGTCGCACTCCCTCAGCCACGCTTCGCGTGCCAGCTCCCTCGGGGAGGGAGCCTTTCGGGTGCGGCTATGCCCTACAGGCTCCCTCCGTGAGGGAGCTGGCTGGCCGAAGGCCAGACTGAGGGAGTCCATCCCGGGAGAAACAGAGTTGCAGCGCCTATTTTTCACAAAGAATAATCATCCACCGGGTAAGCCGATGGATGATTATTCTTTGTAATCGTCACGGCTCGCCGGTGGTCTCGGGGGTGACGACGATGCCGGGGTTGGGGAGGAGGGGGCTCTTGAGGTAGACGGTCCCGGCGAGGGTCTCGGCGGCGAGGCCCTCCACGTAGAAGCGGACGGCGCGGATGCTGTCCATGGCGCAGAGGGTGTTGACCATGCAGTAGATCAGGGCGCGCTCGGCGTCGGGGTCGAGGGACTGGGCGCAGCGGTAGAAGTTGGCCGAGAGGTTGACCCGGGCGGTCTGCCCGGCCACCTGTATGCCCAGGATGTCGTCGGCAAACACGTTCTCAGGGGCGGGGAAGGTGAGGACCCCGGCGCTGTCGGTGTAGAAGAACAGGGCGCTCAGCAGGCTCCGGGGAGAGAGGGCGCTGCGGGTGGACACGGCCTGGCGCACGGGCTGGAGCCCGCCGCCGGGAGCGGCCAGGTACAGCGTGGCGACGCTGCCCACGCGGCCCGCGAAGTCGCCGCGGCGGATCAGGCCGTCCTCGAAGCGGAGCACGGTGTCGCCGATCTGGCAGGCGGTGATGGGGTCGCCGTCCACCAGGATGCGCAGGGCGTCGATCTCCGGCAGGAAGGAGCAGGCCGTCAGCGCCAGCGACCCCGCCAGCTCCCACACGTCCAGCCCGGAAAAGGCCAGGTAGTTGGCGAGGGTGGCGGAGAAGTTCAGCGTCAGCGCGTGCTCGCCGGTGGCCAGGGTCTCCACCTGGGGGTGGGGGTCCAGCAGCTCTGCCCCGGCGGGGATGGAGGCCACCGCGCAGGCCTCGGACTGGGGCCCCGCCTTGAGGGCCTCGATCAGGGCCCCGGCGAAGTCGTCGGAATCCAGGGTCACCGCCCGCAGCTCGGGCACCAGCCAGCTTCCGTTGGCGGTGGGAAAGTAGAGCGTGGCCCAGCGGGTCACGGGCATGGGCGCGTCGGTGAGCAGATGGTCCCGCTCGGCCAGGCGCTGGGCGTAGGCCGCGGTGACCGAGGGAATCACCTCGGTCTGCACCCCCATGGGCAGCTGGGCGAAGCTCTCGGACTGCCCGCCCACCAGCACGTTCACCCCGGACACGCCGTCGATGCCCAGCAGGGTGTTCCCGATGGCGGTCAGCAGGGCCAGCTCCTCCTGCTCGCTCTGGACGTTGCGCGCGTCGATGGACAGGTCCACCGTGGCGATGCCGCAGGCATATTCGCAGGAGAGCATGCGGGTGTCGCCGGTGGAGAAGTACATCTCCTCCCCGCTGGAGGGACTCAGCAGCGCGTTCACCGCGGCTTCGGGCAGGCTCTGCCCCGCGTCGGCGCGGATGCCCATGGCCACCTGGGAAAAGGTCGCGCCGTCGGACATGGCGTAATAAAGGGAGACGTTGGACAGCCGCGAGGGCAGCTTCTCGCCCAGAATCATGTTCTCCGGCTCCGCCGAGGGCTCCGGCAGGGCGATGTCCCCGCCCGCGTCGCCCGTCCGCTGCTGCGGAATGCAGCCCGAAAGCAGGGCTGCCAGCACGAGAAGGGCAATGAGACGGAGATGATTGCGCATGGGGAGACTCCTTTCGGGGAGAATTGGGAATGGGGAATGGGAAATGGGGAATGGGGAATGGCGGTGGAAATCCTTCAGATTTCGTAACTGTTCAGTCGCGGACTCCTTCCGACCCGCTTCGCGGCCCACCTCCCTCAAAGAGGGAGGCTTTTGGGTTCCTGCTCAGGCTCCCGTCCAGGCTCCCTCTCCGAGGGAGCTGGCAGCCGCAGGCTGACTGAGGGAGTTGTGGGAGCTGTCAGCCGCAGGCTGACTGAGGAAGTCACACCTGGGCGACTGAATAGTTTCCGGATTTCTTATATACTGTATGAGAGTTGAGAGTGGGGGAGTTAATTACTCTCCACTCCCCGCACTTCACTTTACACTCCCTGCTTTCAGCTTTCCTCGCTCTTCTTTGTCGCCAGGGGGAGCTGGATGGTGAACGTGGTGCCCTTGCCGAGGGTGCTCTCGGGGGTGATGGTGCCGCCGTGGGAGAGGACGATCTGCTTGACGATGGACAGGCCCAGGCCGGTGCCGCCGGTCTCGCGGGAGCGTGCCTTGTCCACGCGGTAGAAGCGGTCGAAGATGTGGGGCAGGTCGTCGGCGGGGATGCCCTCGCCGGTGTCGGCGATGCGCAGCACGGCCATCTTGCCGGAGCGCGAGGCGGTGCAGTGGACCTCGCCGCCGCGGGGGGTGTACTTGATGGCGTTGTCGATGACGTTGTAGATGACCTGCTGCAGCTTCAGCGGGTCGCCGTTGACCATCAGCGGGGCCCCTGAGGCGCAGTCCAGCTCGATGCCGTTCTCACGGGCCAGCGGGGACAGCCGCCGCGCCTGCTCCTGCATCAGCGCGGAGACGTCCAGGTCCTGGAGCTTGAGCTTCATGGCGCCGGAGTCGATGTTCACCAGGGTCAGCAGGTCGGAGACGATGCGGTTGAGGCGGTCGATCTCCTTGTTGACGTCGGTGAGGAATTCCTTGGTCATGCCGGGGTCGATGGGGTCCTGATACAGCAGCGTCTCGATGAGGATCTTCATCGTGGACAGCGGGGTCTTCAGCTCGTGGGAGGCGTTGGAGACGAACTGGTTTCTGGATTCGTCCAGCTGCTCCAGGCGCTCGGACATGGAGTTGAAGGCCGAGGCCAGCCCCGCGAACTCGTTCTTGCCCCGCACGTTGACCCGGGCGGACAGGTCGCCGCGGCTCATGCGGGAGATGCCCTCGTTCAGCTCGCTGATGGGCCGGGTGATGGTGCGCAGCACGATGGAGTTCACCAGCAGCACCGCAGCCGCCACCACCACCAGCCACAGCAGCACGCGGATCTGGATGTCGCGCAGGCTCTCGTAGATCTCCTGCACGCCGGTGATATAGACCAGCACGCCGCTCAGCTGTCCGCCGGTGTAGATGCCGCTGGCGTACAGCCCGGTCATGGCGGAGACGGGGGAGAAGGCGTTGAGGGCGGCCCGGAGCCAGTAGGTGCCGGAGTCGCCCATGTCGTAGAAGCCGTAGTCGCTCTGCGCGCCCTTCAGCACCCGGTCGATCTCGGTGGTGATGAGCCGGGAGCCGTTGAGGCTGGAATCCGTGTCCACCTGCACCACGCACAGCTCGTCCAGCACCAGCACCCGGCTCTGCTCGGCCCGGGCGGTCTCGCTGGCCACGCGGTACATTTCGGGCGCGTCAAAAGAGACCATCGCATCGCCCAACTGCTCGGAGAGGGCTTCGGCGATCCTCTGGTCGTCCCGCGTGCGCTGTGTAAACAGATATTCGCCCACCAGCTGGATCAGCGACACGCCGATGACGATAAAGGCGGCGGTGATGATCAGCAGATAGGCGATGGTGATCTTCCAGCGTATGGAATGTATGAAGGTTTTAATCCTTGTCTGTGAAATAGTAGCCCACTCCCCACTTGGTGAAGATGTATTCAGGCTGACTGGGGACCTTTTCGATCTTCTCCCTCAGGCGGCGGATGTGCACGTCCACGGTGCGCAGATCGCCCAGATAGTCGTATTTCCAGATGGTTTCCAGCAGGCTCTCGCGGGAGAAGACCTTGCCGCGGTTGGACACGAACAGCTGCAAAAGGTCGAACTCCTTGGCAGTCAAGTTGACCTCCTTGCCGCCCACGGAGACGGAGCGGTTGTTGACGTTGAGCTGCATGTCCCGCACGGTGATGATCCGCTGGCCGGTCTCGCGCTGCATCATGGCGGTGCGGCGGAAGATGGTCTTGATGCGGGTCTTGACCTCCAGGATATTGAAGGGCTTGGTCATATAGTCGTCCGCGCCGTACTCCAGGCCCAGGATCTTGTCCATGTCGTCGCCCTTGGCGGTGAGCATGATGATGGGCACGTTGGAGCGCTCGCGGATGCGCTGGCAGACCTCGATGCCGTCCACCTTCGGCAGCATCACGTCCAGTAGAACCAGGTCATACTGTCCGGCAAAGAATTTATTGATGGCCTCTTCGCCGTCCCCGGCGGAATCCGTTTCATAATTATCCTGCTCAAGAGAATATTTCAAGCCCTTAACAATCAATGGCTCGTCATCGACAATCAAAATCTTCTTGGGCATAATATTTTCCTCCTCTGAACTGGGATATGATTACAGTATGACACGACATTTTCATGATTTTGTTATTATTATACACGAATGTTGACACGATTTCAAGTCAAAATTTTTAAGTATTGGTTTTTTTGGAACTTGCCTGTACAAATTTACGTATTAATGGTAAGATAGAAGGTACGGTATGATATTCCTACGGGGGAACTGCACGAATGACATTAATTCCCAGACGCCTGTGGGCGGCGCTGGCCGTCGCGATGCTTATGTCGCTGCTTCCATCCGCCCTGGCTCGGGCTGTGACGCCGGACGACTACGATCCAAACAATCCGGGGCTTCTTGACAACGATCACCTTTATGCCGAGTCGGCGTTTCTGTTCGATATGGACACCGGGGAGATCCTGCTGAGCAAGAACAGCCGGGTGCGCATGTATCCGGCCAGCACCACCAAGATCATGACCTGCATCCTGGCCATGGAGAGCGGCATCGATCTCGATCAGACGGTGGTCATTCCCAGGGAGGCTGCCAACGTGCCTGAGGGAAGCTCGGTGCTGGGGGTCAGGCAGGGGGACGAGATCACCTGGCGGGATCTGCTCGGCGGGCTGATGCTCCGGTCGGGCAACGACGCCGCCAACGCCATCGCCGTGCTGACCTCGGGCAGCATCGATGCCTTCGTCGCGCGGATGAACGAGAAGGCCGCGGAGCTCAACTGCGAGGGCACACACTTCGTCAACGCCCACGGCTACCACGATTCCGACCACTACACCACCGCCCAGGACCTGGGGCGCATGGCCCTGTACGCCATGCGAAGCGAGGACTTCCGACAGATCGTCGCCCTGCCGCGGCAGACGCTGACCATCAACCGCAAGGGCAAGGTTGTCACACAGGACGCCGAGAACAGGAATAGTCTGCTCGTTCCGGAATCAAATTATTACTATCCCGACGCCACCGGCATCAAGACCGGCCATCACAACAAGGCCGGCCGCTGCGTCGTGGCCTCCGCAGAGCGGGACGGCGTCCGGCTCATCGGCATCGTCATGAACTGTCCCAGCGAGGAAAGGCAGTTCGCCGACGCCAAAAAGCTGTTTGAATACGGCTTCACCCGGTATCTGCCCTGCACGATGGAGGCGCTTCTGAACCGCCTGTGGCCCGAGGTGAACCAGGTGGCGATTGAAAACGCGGCGGAGGACGACCCCAACGGCGGCGAGCTGATGCTCAATCTAGGGGAAATCACCGGCGGCAGCGCTTCCCGGATGCTTCAGGTCGATTCTGAAAAGGCCATGAGCCTCGCGCTGGAAGACGTGCGCGGCGATCTGACCTTCCAGTGGAGCCGGGCGCTCGAGGCCCCGGTCAGTGCGGGAGAGGTCATGGGAACGGTGGCGTTCTCAGCCCCGGACGGCACGCAGGTGACGGCGGAACTCCTGGCCAGCCGCGCGATTGCCGCGAAGCCCGAGCCCACGCCCACGCCCGAACCGACGCCGGTCCCCGCCGGCAATGCCAGCAGGCGAAAGGGCGCGCCCGTCGGCCTGCTGATCCTGGCCGCACTGGGAACGGCGCTCGCGGCCAGCCTGCTGGTGGCCCTCAAGCTCCGACAGGACCGCCGGCGCAGACGCCGCCGTGCCGCCGCAAGGCGCAGGCGCGCCGCGCAGACGAGAAGGACAAAGCGCGGCTGAGAACACGGATTCAATTGAAAATGGAAAATGGAGAATGGAGAATGACGGTACAAATCCTTGCGGATTTGTTGGATTGAAAGAGCGCATGTTCGCATGCCAGTTAGATAAAAAGAAATCCAAAGGATTTCCACATCCATTCTCCCTTTTCCATTCTCCCTTTTCCATTATCTCCGAAAGAATATGACATCGTGAGGTCAAACATGGCTGTCTTACGAAGAAAACTATCCATCATGCTGGCGCTGGCGCTGCTGCTGTCGGCGCTGTGGAGCCTGCCGGGATACGCGGTGGGGCCGGAGGACTACGAGCCCGCCGTGCCCCAGGTGCTGGAGCCTGCCCATCTGTACGCCCAGGCGGCGGTGCTGCTGGATGGGGTCTCCGGGCGGGTGCTGCTGACGAAGAATCCCCGCGAGCGCATGTATCCCGCCTCCACCACCAAGATCATGACGGTGATGCTGGCGCTGGAGAGCGGCATCGCCCTGGACACGCCCATCATCGTGCCCCAGCAGGCGGCGCAGATCCCCCAGGATTCCACGCTGGTGCCGGTATTCCCGGGGGACCAGATGCCCTTCGGGGATCTGCTCTACGGCTGCATGCTGGCTTCGGGCAACGACGCGGCCAACGCGGTGGCGGTGCTGGTGGGCGGCACGGTGGACGCCTTTGTGGAGCGGATGAACCGCCGCGCGGCGGAGCTGGGCTGTGCCGACACGCACTTCGTCAACCCCCACGGCTACCACGACCCGGACCACTACACCACCGCCCTGGACCTGGCCCGCATCACCCAGGCGGCGCTGGAGAACGAGGATTTCCGCCGCATCGCCTCCACCGAGCGCTACACCTTCACCATCCGGCGGGACGGCGAGGACATCACCCCCACCCGCGCCAACACCAACCTGCTCCTGAACGATGAGTCCCGGTACTACTACGCCAACTGTATCGGCGTCAAGACGGGCACGCATTCCATGGCGGGCAACTGCTTTGTGGGTGCGTCGGAGAAGGACGGCGTGCGCATGGTGGCGGTGGCGCTGAACTGCGCCGAGGACAGCCAGCGCTTCACCGACGTCATCCGCATGATGAACTACGGCTACACCCGCTACGACGCCATGACCATGGAGCAGCTCTTCGCCGCCGCGGGGGACCGCATCGGTACGCTGCAGATCTCCAACGCCATCAATTCCGACCCCCAGCAGGGCGTGCTGTCCCTGCGCATCGCCCGGGTCAGCAACCCGGAATACACCCGCATGGTGGCCGCCGACGTGGAGGGCGCGATGGACGAGGCGGTGGACGACTTCATCTCCCGCACCACCATGACCATCACCCACAACATGACCGCCCCTGTCTCCGAGGGCGAGATCATGGGCAGCCTGCGCTACGTGGGCCAGAGCGGCGAGGTCATCAACGCGCTGCTCATCGCCAGCCGGTCGATCAAGGAGCAGCCGCCGCGGATGAATCTGACGGACATGTTCCCGTTCCTGAAGTACTTCCAGGATCTGCGGGTACAGGTGCTGCTTCTGCTGATGGCCGTGATCGGGCTGCTGCTGGCCATCGCCGCCGCCGCGCGCAGCGGCATCCGGCAGCGGGAGCGGGCGAAGATCTACCAGGTCCGCCGCCGCCAGGAGCTCCATGCCGAGCGCGCCGAGAACAAGCGCCGCCGCGACCGTGCCCGCCGCCACCGCGAGGCCGTCCGCCGCGACCGCCGCGAAAAGTGGGAGCGCCACCTGTCCGACGACCGTGACTACGATTTCGTCTACGACGATGAGGACGACTTCGACGACGACGAGTATGACGATTTCGATGACGATTACGACGATTTTGACGAGGATTATTGAGCAGGAAGCTGAATGGCGGCTGGCGCGGGATTGTTTCGGATGACGCTTATTCCATCGTGAGACGGGCGTCTGACAGGAGACGACCTCTCAGTCACCGGCTTCGCCGGTGCCAGCTCCCCTGAAAGGGGAGCCAGGATTAGAGTCCGCGCGGCAGCCTCGGCTCCCCTTCCAGGGGAGCTGGCACGGCCACAGGCCGTGACTGAGAGGTCGTCCCCCTTTTCCGTCCATCGCCCTGACAGAACGCAGGCCTTTTTAACTCCCCACTCACAAAAACTGTCCAGCCTGTTTAACCACCCCCCTTGCGTCGCATAATAGCGGCATAAGGGGGTTTTCATATGAAGCAGATAACAGCGCAAATATGGGAAAAGGTTAAGACTCTAAACTGGCGGCAGATCGGCTGGTACGGCGCGGTGGCGGGGGTACTGGTGGTGTTGGGGATCGGCTCGCGGGGGTACCGGCGGCAGGAGCTGCCCCCGCCCGCGCCTACGCCGGTTGCAGCGATGGCGGCGGCGACCCCGGATCCGCTGGCGGCGCTGGCGGTGCTGCCCACGCCGTCGCCCACGCCCGTGCCGGCGTACCAGTGGCCGGTGGACGGGGAGATCATCGGGGAGTTCGCCGGGGACCACCCGGTGTGGTGCGCGGGGCTGGAGCAATGGCAGACCCATCCGGCGCTGGATCTGGCCGCGGCGGCGGGAGAGGCGGTCGCGGCCTGCGCGGACGGCGTGATCACCGACGCCTGGCAGGACCATCTGTGGGGCAATGTGGTGGAGATCACCCATCCCGACGGCGGCGTCTCCCGCTACGCCAACCTGAGCACGCTGAAGCTGGCGACGGTGGGGGAGGAAGTCGCCGCCGGGCAGGTTATCGGCGCGGTGGGTCAGACCGCCGTCTGCGAATGCGACATGCCCTGGCACCTCCACTTCTCCTACCAGAAGGGTGGCGAATTTGTGAATTTTGAAGAAATCGTGTCAAAAAATCCGTTTTAGAGGTTGCGAAAAGCGATGTCTTGGGGTATAATAATCACAGAATTGTTACAAGTGCGAAGTGGGCCCAGCAGGGCCCGCTGACCGCATGCGGAGGTAAGCCATGCCGAGACTCTGGGCGCGGATCATCAAGGGACACCGCATCGCCGGGCAGGCGACCCGGGATTGCCGGTACGAGGACGTTGAGGACGCCCTGACCGAGCTGTGCCGGGAGTTCGATATCCCGCGCCCCATCTGGCTGGACAAGCACCGCCGCGAATACGACGAATTCCGCCGCACGCGATTTCTGCCGGAGCACTTCATGGAGGAGGTGCCCTTCCAGCGCCTCGAGATCGAGTATCTGGACGACGACGGCAGGACCCGGCGCAGCAATGACCCGAGAAACCAATTCGACTGACGAAAGAAAGGGGATAGGAGCATGAGGACGAAGACGCGCGCGCTGAGCGTATTTCTGGCGCTGGCGCTGATACTTGCCCTGTTCGGCGGCGCGGCGCTGGCCGAGGACGCGGCCTGGATGCCCGAGGCCATGGTCGAGGAGCAGAGCTTTGAGCTTGAGGAGGAGACCCTCACCGTCCAGGAGGAGGGCGAGGAGGCCGGGATCGTCGAGATCCTGGACGCGGATCTGGCCTATGAGGAGGACGAGCCGTTCGAGCTGGATGTCCACGACATCACCATCGGCAAGGGCGAAAAATACGAGCTCTATCCCTCCACGGGCGGCGCGATCCCTACATATAAATCCTCCGACACCAAGATCGCCAAGGTGGGCAAGGACGGCACCGTCACCGGCGTCAAGCCCGGCGTCTGTACCATCACCGCCACCCGGGACGGCCAGGAGGACACCTGCGAGGTCGAGGTCATGAAGGCCCCCGGCTCCGTGAAGCTGAACTATTCCAAGATCACCCTGGGCTACGACGCCGAGACCGGCTACGGCGAGAGCTTCGGCCTGGAGTACACCCTTCCGGACAACACCTGGTCCAACCTGATCACCCTGTCCGGTTACAATTCCAGTATCGTCCATGTGGACGACGACACCGACGAGGTTACCGCCGTGGGCGTGGGCTCCACCAAGATCACCGTCACCACCTTCAACAGGAAAAAGGCCACCGTGAAGATCACCGTGGCCGCGGGCCCCAAGTCCATCGCGCTGGACCGCTACAGCCTGACCCTCGGCGCTGGCAGCAGCCAGGCGATCAAGGCCACCCTGTCGCCCGCCAAGGCCGGCGGCGCCGTGGTCATGACCTCCGACGATGAGAACGTGGCCTGGGTGGACGAGAAGAACGTGGTCCACGCCGTGGACGAGGGCACCTGCACCATCACCGCATCCTGCTTCAATGGCGTCACCAACTATTGCGAGGTGGAGGTCGTGCCCGCCCCGACCTGGGTCGAGTGCGCGCCCGCGGCCGTGGAGCTGGGCGTGGGCCAGATCACCGATCTGGGCGTCACCACCGATATGAACGCCTATCTGGACGGCGGCCTGAGCTATACCACCTCCAACAAGAGATACGTCACCGTCACCGCCGACGGCAGGATCAAGGCGGTCAAGAAGGGCAAGGCCACCGTCACCGTTCAGACCTACAACGGCCTGTCGGACACCTGCGAGGTGACCGTCGTTTCCGCCCCCAGCAAGATCACCCTGAGCGATACCAAGCTGACCCTGGGCACCGGCGACGACTATCTGCTGGACTATACGCTGACCAAGAACACCCTCGCCGACGTGACCTGGACCAGCTCCAACGAGGACGTGGCCATCGTCGAGGACGGCCTCGTCACCGCCGTGGGCGGCGGCAAGGCCAAGATCACCGCCACCACCCACAACAAGAAGAAGGCGACCTGCACCGTCACCGTGGTCTCTCCCGCCGCGGAGATCCAGATCCCCGAAGAGGTGACCCTGAAGAAGGGCAAGACCACCGCCTTTGTGCCGAAGGTCTACAACACTGAGGACAAGACCTACACGGGCACCGTGAGCTACAGCTTTGACCCCGCGGGCATCGCCACGCTGACCAATGGCAAGCTCAAGGGCGTGAAGGTGGGCGAGACGGTGCTGACCGTCACCGCCGGCGACATCGAGGAGAGCTGCGCCATCACCGTCGAGGGCAAGACCTACGGCGCCACCGTCGAATTCGACGAGACCCAGATCATCGCCCATCGCGGCGGCGTCGGCGGCAGGAGCATCAAGGAGAACACCCTTGCGGCCTTCGAGTTCGCGGCGGTGTCCGGCGCGGACGGCGTGGAGCTGGACGTGCACACCTCCAAGGACGGCTATCAGGTGGTTTTCCACGACAAGAGCGTCAAGGGCACCCTGGTCAAGAACATGACCCTGTCCCAGCTGCGCAGCAAGGTGGGCTACTATGTGCCCACGCTGGACGAGGCGCTGGACGTGGTCGAGGATTCCGACCTGTTCCTGCACCTGGAGCTCAAGGACTCCGCGAACGGCTATGAATGCGTCCAGGCCGTGCAGGATCACAACCTGGAGGACCGCACCATCTACTTCGGCTTCTACGAGACGCCCCTGAAGCAGGTGGCGAACGCCGATCCCAGCGCCGTGCTGGGACTGTCCCTGGATGAAAAGACCACGCCCACCAGCTCCTCGGTGCTCAACAAGGCCGAGAACCTGGGCATCACCATCCTGGTGTGCTACAAGAGCAAGCTCAGCGCCAGCCGGGTCGAGACCCTGCACGACGAGGGCTATCTGGTCACCGCCTGGACGCCCGACAGCAAGTCCGACCTCCAGAAGATGCTCAATTACGGCGTGGACTTCATCCTCACCAACTATCCCGAGCGCGGCATGGAGCTGCGTTAAACCTCGGAAAACGGATTGACACTGACGGCGCGTCGGTGCTATAATGGTTGTCGTCGATGACGAAGAGGAGTAATCCGGGCTTCCCCCCAAAGAGAGGCGGTTCGCTGGCTGAAAGGCCGCCGGGAACGGGCTCGGATGAAGGTCGCTTCCGAGACGGGCGGGTGAACGGATTAGCCCGCCGGGGCGCGCCCCTTAAAGCGCACAGAGGCCGCGCGAGCGGCGAATAAGGTGGTACCGCGGAGCATTCCGCCCTTGTTGGGTGGGTGCTCCGCTTTTTGATTCAATTCGGAAGCGGTTTGGGCAGATCGGTCGGGCGCGTGCGCCTGTCGAATGCCACCGCATCCTGGAGGTGATACCATGTCGGGAGAACACCGTCGTCCGGGCGGCTGGGTGCTGCCGGTGATCGTCATCGGCGTCGCGGCGTATCTGCTGTTTCAGTCCTCGGGCCAGGGCGCGCTGTCGCCCGCGGCGCTCAAGCCCCTCCAGTGGGTGGGCGTCGCCGTCACCGCGGCGGGCGCCGTCGCGGCCTTCGCGGTCCGAAACCGGCCCTTCGTCAGGCTGGCGGGCGTGCTCGTCTGCGGCGTCGGGGCCATCATGGCCATCTGTCTGTAGTCAATTAATCATTTGAAAATAACACAGAGGAGTGTATACCTATGCAGACCCAAAAGGAATTTACGATGGAAAAGGTGTTCCAGCCCAACCAGGTGGAGGGGCGCATCTATGAGATGTGGGAGAGCTCCGGGGCGTTCGCGCCGGTGAAGGACGAGAGCAAGAAGCCCTTCGTGATCGTCATGCCCCCGCCGAACATCACCGGCCAGCTGCACATCGGCCACGCTCTGGACGAAATGCCCCAGGACGTGCTGATTCGCTACCACCGCATGAAGGGCGACCCCACCCTGTGGGTCCCCGGCACCGACCACGCCGCCATCGCCACCGAGGTGAAGGTGGTGGACGCCCTGCGCAAGGAGGGCAAGACCAAGTGGCAGGTGGGCCGCGAGAAGTTCCTGGAGCGCACCTGGGAGTGGAAAAAGGAGTACGGCGGCAGGATCGTCAGGCAGCTCCGCAAGCTGGGCGTGTCCTGCGACTGGGACCGCGAGCGCTTCACCATGGACGAGGGCCTGTCCCGCGCCGTGCGCGAGACCTTTGTGCGGCTGTATGAGAAGGGCCTGATCTATCGCGGCAGCCGCATGATCAACTGGTGCCCCTGCTGCCTGACCTCCCTGTCCGACGCCGAGGTGGAGTACGAGACCAAGGACGGCAGCTTCTGGCACATCCTGTATCCCGTGAAGGAGACCGGCGAGCTGCTGGAGCTGGCCACCACCCGCCCGGAGACCATGCTGGGCGACACCGCCGTGGCCATCAACCCGGAGGATGAGCGCTACGCCCATCTGCACGGCTGCCACGTGATCCTGCCGCTGATCGACAAGGAGATCCCCATCGTCTGCGACGAGCACGCCGACATGGAGAAGGGCACCGGCGTGGTGAAGATCACCCCCGCCCACGACCCCAACGACTTCGAGGTGGGCAAGCGCCACGACCTGCCCATGGTTCGCGTGTTCACCGAGGACGGCCACATGACCGGGGCGAAGGAGGCCGCCGAAAACGCCGAGCTGCGCGCCAGCGGCCGCGCCACCGTGGACGAGCCCTCCGTGCTGGACTGCGGCAAGTACGCCGGCATGACAACCGCCGAGGCCCGCAAGGTCATCGTGGAGGACCTGAAGGCGCTGGGCCTGCTGAAGCGCGTGGAGCCGCTGACCCACGAGGTCGGCACCTGCTACCGCTGCCACACCGTGGTCGAGCCCATGGTGTCCCGCCAGTGGTTTGTGAAGATGAAGCCCCTGGCCGAGCCCGCCTGCCAGGTGGTGTACGACAAGAAGCTGCGGTTCATCCCGGATCGCTTTGAAAAGACCTATCTGCACTGGATGGAGAACACCCGTGACTGGTGCATCAGCCGCCAGCTGTGGTGGGGCCACCGCATCCCGGCCTTCTACTGCGACGATTGCAGCGAGACCTTTGTCACCCGCGAGGACATTACCGTCTGCCCAAAGTGCGGCAAGCCCGTGCACCAGGACGAGGATGTGCTGGACACCTGGTTCTCCTCTGCCCTGTGGCCCTTCTCCACGCTGGGCTGGCCGGAGCAGACCGACGACTTCAAGTACTACTACCCCAACACCGTGCTGTCCTGCGGCTACGACATCATCTTCTTCTGGCTGGCCCGCATGGTGTTCTCCGGCATCGAGCACACCGGCCAGTGCCCCTTCGAGGTGGCGCTGATGCACGGCCTGGTGCGCGACGCCCTGGGCCGCAAGATGTCGAAGTCCCTGGGCAACGGCATCGACCCCATCGAGGTCATCGACGAGTTTGGCGCGGATGCGCTGCGCTTCTCGCTGGTGATGGGCGTGGCCCCCGGCAGCGACATCCGCATGTCCAAGGAGAAGATCGAGTCCTTCCGCAACTTCGCCAACAAGATCTGGAACGCCAGCCGCTTCGTGCTGATGAACCTCCAAGATTTTGAGCCTAAGGGCATCGACGTGAGCAGGCTGTCCCTGTCCGACAAGTGGATACTCACCCGGTACCAGGAGGCCGTGCGCGGCGTGACCGAGAACCTGGAGAACTACGACCTGGGCCTGGCCGCCACCAAGCTGTATGACTTCGTGTGGTCCACCTTCTGCGACTGGTATATCGAGGCCGCCAAGCAGGGCCTGTACGACGCCGACGCCGATGTGAAGGCCACCACCCAGGAGGTGCTGCTGTACGTGCTCACCGGCATGCTCAAGCTGCTGCACCCCTACATGCCGTTCATCACCGAGGAGGTCTACAGCTATCTGCCCAATGTCGACGGCATGCTCATCAAGGCCGCCTGGCCCGAGCTGAAGGCCGAGTACGACTTCCCCGCCGAGGCCGCGCGGATGGAGGGCATCATGGACGTGATCCGCGCCGTGCGCAACCTCCGCGCCGAGATGAACGTCCAGCCCGGTCGCAAGGCCACCCTGATGCTCAAGCCCCACGCGGGCTGGGCCGGCGTGCTCGAAAACGCCGAGGGCTACTTCAAGCGCCTGGCCAACGCCAGCGGCGTGACCCTGCTGGACCCCGCCGCCGCCAATCCCGAGAAGTCCGCCTCCGCCGTCACCGAGCCCTGCGAGCTGTTTATCCCGCTGGGCGAGCTGGTGGACGTGGAGAAGGAGCTCAAGCGCCTCGCCAAGGACCTCAAGGGTCTGGAGGGCGAGATTGCCCGGGCCGAGAAGATGCTCTCCAACCCCGGCTTCGTCAACAAGGCCCCCGCCCAGCTGGTGGAGAGCGAGAAGGAAAAGCTCAATACCAATCGCGGCCTGCTGGAGAAGCTCAAGGCGCGCATCGCCGAGATGGAATCCCTGAGATAGGCATGACAGGGAACAGGGAACGACGCTCCCTGTTCCCTGCATTTATGATTTGACTTCTACAGACGCGCGGATGTATAATGATATGCAGGAAATACAGGAGGTGAGGCGCATGCGGACGACGCGGGCAGGACTGTGGCGCGTGATCTACATCGCCCGAAGCGAGCGCCAGGCGCAGCGGATCGAGGAGCTGCTCCGGGAGGGCGGCTTCATGGTGGACCGCAGGCCCACGATGGGGGACAGCGCCGAGGACATCGAGATCAAGGCGCTGGAATCCGAGGCGGAGGAAGCCCGCCTGTACCTGATGGAGCGGGGACTGTGATGGAGACGCGGGTGATCGATGTCACCGGCGTGGGCTCCGAGCTGCAGGGCGTGGGGCGGCTGGAGGACGGCCGCGCCGTGTTCGTGCCCGGCGCCATCCCCGGCGAGCGGGTGGAGATTCATATCGAGGCTGAAAAGGGACGCTTCTGCGAGGCGTCCCTGATTCGCGTGGAAGAGGCGTCTCCGGACCGGGCCGCGCCCGACTGTCCGTACTACGGGGATTGCGGCGGCTGTCAGGGGCGGCACATGACCTACGCCCGGACGCTGGAGTTGAAGCGCCGGGTGGTCCTCGACGCGCTGACCCGCATCGGCGGCCTGATTGCGCCCGAGGTGCGCCCGACGCTGGGCTGCGCCGACCCGAAGCGCTGCCGCAACAAGGCCGAGTATCCCATCGCGCGGCAGGACGGGCATGTGGTCATCGGAGCCCACGCCCGCGGCAGCCGCCGGGTGGTGCCGCTGACGGACTGCCTGCTCCAGACGGATAAGAGCGTGGAGGCGCTGAACTGGCTCGCCCGACAGCTGGACGGGCTGCCCTTCGCCGACCGGCTCAAATACCTGGTCACCCGGGTGAACCGGGCGGGGGAGGGGATGCTGATACTTTGCGGCGACGCGCCCATCGCCGATCCTCTCAGGGCGCTGGCTCCCGTCCCGGCGTGCGTGCGCTCCGTCTGGTACTGCCAGCTCAACCGCCGACCCACCCACGCGCTGGACGGGCGCTGCACCCGTCTGCGGGGGGACGCCACCCTGCGGGACAGGCTCTTCGATCTGGAATTTGAGCTGTCGCCCCAGGCGTTCTTCCAGGTCAATCCCCCCCAGACCGAGGTCCTCTACGCCGAGGCCCTCAAAGCCGCGGGCGTCACCCCGAACAGCCGCCTGCGCGTGCTGGACGCCTACTGCGGCGCGGGCACCATCAGCCTTGCTGCCGCCCGCAGGGGCGCGGAGGTCACCGGCATCGAGATCGTCCCGCCCGCCATCGAAAACGCAAAGGCCAACGCCCGCCTCAACGGCATCCCCAACGCCCGCTTCATCTGCGCCGATGCCGCCCGTGAGATCCCCCGGCTCCTCGGCCGCGGCCAGCGCTTCGACGCCGCCATCCTCGACCCGCCCCGCAAGGGGGCGGACGCCGCCCTCCTGCAGGCCCTCGCCCAGGCCAAAATCCACACCCTCGCCTACGTCTCCTGTAACCCCGCCACCCTCGCCCGCGATCTCAAACTCCTCTCCCCGGCTTACACCCTCCAATACGCCCAGCCCGTGGACATGTTCCCGTGGACGGGACACGTTGAGACGGTAGTCTGCTTGAGCAACAAAAATGCTAAGCCGAAAGACTATGTTGAGATCGGAGTAAATGCTGAAGATTATTACAGGATCAAGGATTCTGAGTAGAAAGTAAGCACTATATGGTATGAAAACCATAAGATTCTTTTTGACATTTCAAGCAGGAGGCCGTTTTTGATGACTGTCCGATACATAAAATTGTGGAAGCTGCTGATTGATAAAAATGAATATGAGCGAAACCTATTTGTGCAAACTGGAAGACATTTCATTCAGCACCATGACCAAATTGAATCAAGGGAAACACATTTTCTTTCCTATCCTGGACGGAATATGTGAAACCCTAGAAGTAGAATACGGAAATATTATTGAACATAAAAAGGTTACTTATGACAACCGCGAGTGTTTTAAACTATGAAAAGAGGAATGGAAATTGAAGAGTATAAAACGCGATTGGGTTCAATTAGAAGATTACCCAGAATATGAAATTAATCGTGATGGTCAATTACGAAGTATGAAGACAGGAACAATTTTGAGTCAACAAAAAATAGTTCTAATGGTGCAGTATATAGAACTTTAGAAGATAAGAATGGGAAAAAGAAAACCAAACGCATTGACGAATTAGTCGCAAAGACCTTTATGTGTAATGATGGTTCTCATTCGTATGCTGATTTAATTCATCTTGATGGAAATGCTGAAAATTGCTCTTTGGATAATATAGCGTGGGACGATGGAGAATTTGCTGCAAAAGAATATTATGAAGCGACAGGCATCCAGAAGCCAAAAGAGTATTTTATCTTTTATCCGCTAATAGAGTTTCCAGACAGTCAATATGAAATAAATAAAATGGGACAAATTCGCAATAAATACACTTATAGAATAATAAAAGGTGCTTTACATGATGGATATCGAGCGCATACTTTACGCATTGATAAAAAACTATCTTCCGATTTGCTCATATAATGGTTGCTAAACAGTTTATTCCAAATCCCGATAACAAACCACTGGTTAATCATATTGACGAAGATAGGTCAAATTCATGTATAGATAATTTGGAATGGGTCACAACATCTGAAAACACTCGACATGGAACTGCATTAGAGAGAGGTAATCTTGGAAGAAATAAGCTGATTAATGAATATAATCTTAATGGAAGATATATACGGACTTGGAAGTCAATAAAGCATCTATCGGATTTCTTTGATTCTCTATATCCTATGATTATATCAAAAAGCCACAATTCTTATTTAAAGTACATATTGGGGAAAAACACTAAAGAAAGCATTGAAAAGAGAGTGTTTGCAAAAAGGGTTTTCACATACTATAAAGGTGATTGCGATGATTTAATATTTCAAATTAGCAATGCAACGCCTAGAAAGTATAAAGATTATTCACTTGATGGCATTGATGTTCCGCACGAATATTTAGCGGAAAATGTTAAGGATACTGTTGATTGTTTAACAATACTGCAAGCGATGCTATCGCAGTTTACACTAACTAATTCACAAAAGCAAGCTATCAATTATGCAATCGAGTGCATAAAAAAGGTTAAAGAGAACGAATCCGTTATGTATAAGATGATCTCTCTAATTAATGAATATACAACAAGAAAATTCTGATAGAATAATCCCTTTTTTAGGTGCGGGAGACGATGTTTTTCTTGTGCACGCGAAATGATGTCGAGACGGTGGCTTTGATGTCAAGAAAATAGTTATATAAGCCTAAAAACGCCCTGTTTACGGGAGTTTTTTCACTCGTCAGAACAGTGCCTTTGCCCCTGCATCATCCTTCTCGTTCATTTAGCCTACTTTCTCTTTCCCGCGAGGCTACAGAAATGCTTTCTTAACATTCATGGGCTACAAACAGAATGTTTTGGGCGTTCAGGTTGGGGCTACAATTTGGATGTGCTACAAAAATGATGTTTTGGGCCGTCAGGTTGGGGCTACAAAAAGGATATGCTACGAAAAAGATGTTTTGGAAAAAAACGGTGGTCAAGGGCATTACAGGCCCCACGTCGCCCCCTGTCCCGGGCTTTTCGCTACCCTTCGAGAACGTGCCCAACTTGCTGACAAAGCCCGCGACAGCGGCCAACGTGGGCGGCAGCGCGCAAGCTCCAAAAATAAAAAAGCCCTCGCCACCAGCTTATTGCCAGCAGCGAGGGTTGACCCCTTATCAATGGATCTCGATGCTCTGTCCTGACTTGAACAGCACCGTTACCGTCTCATCGGATATCGTGATTCTATCGACCAGCCTCCGGACCAGCTTCTCGTCAAATTCAGTAATCTCTTTACCCTGGGAACGGATGAAATCCTGCAAATCCTGAAGCGCCTGCGCGTTCCGCTTTACCCTTGTCCTCGTTATCCTCCGGTTCCACTTCTTTTTCCATGTGGACCGCTTCCTTGGCCATCTCCAGCAAAGCCTTCAGAAATTCCAGGCTGTTCAGCAGGCCGGCTTCGTGTTCCTCCCGCAGCTTTTCCAGACGCTCGCCCAGCTTGATGAATTTGGGATGGCCTGCAGCAGCGTGTGATCCTTCATGGGCTTGTCCAGGTACATGACCTGGAGGATCGGCGCGTCGAAGCCCGTCAGCAGCTTGCTGGTGACGATCACGATCTGCAGTGGGTTCTTCGGATCACGGAAATCGTCCAGCACCTTGGCTTCCTCGTCCCGGGTCCGCCTTGTCGTTGTTGGTATCCATGACGATGGTGCTGGTCGCCTCGCCCAGCAGCCGGTCCAGCTCCTTTTTATACAGCACGCAGCACTCCCGGTCATAGCACACCACCTGGCCCTTGAAGCCGTTGGGGTTGACCTTGGTCATGAAGTGCTCCGCGATGTGCGCGCATACCGCCTTGATGCGCTCCGGGTCCTTCATGATCGCCGCCATGCGCACGCGCTGGGCGGTCTTGCTGCGCTCCTCCTCCGTCAGACCCATTTCATCGGTCAGCTGGGCGAAGGCCTCGTCGATGGCCTCCTGATTGACGTGCAGCTTCACCGGCACCGGCTCGAAGTGCAGCGGCAGCGTGGCCCGATCGCCCACGGAATCCGCGAAGGAATACCGGCTCATATAGCCGCTGCGATCCTCCGCCGCGCCGAAGGTCAGGAAGGTGTTCTTGTCCAGCTTGTTGATAGGCGTACCCGTCAGGCCGAAGAAGAAGGCGTTGGGCAGCGCCATACGCATGCGCGCGCCGAGGTCGCCCTCCTGGGTGCGGTGGGCTTCGTCCACCATGACGATGATGTTATCCCGCAGGTTCAGCGGCTCCTCCACCCGCTGGAACTCAAATATCTTGGTGATGATTACCTTGCGGGTGTCGTTTTTCAGCAGCTTTGTCAGCTCTGCGTTGGTCTCCGCCGGCACCAGGTTGGGCACGTCCGCCATGGAAAAGGTGCCGAAGATCTGCCCGCTCAAGTCGATGCGGTCGTTGATGATCAGGACCGTGGGCGAATTCAGGTCCTTCATCATGCGCAGCTTCTGGGCGGCAAACACCATCAGCAGCGACTTGCCGCT
>CADCAS010000014.1 GCA_902799465.1 uncultured Eubacteriales bacterium | reverse complement strand
GCTCCCCTTCCAGGGGAGCTGTCAGCCGTTAGGCTGACTGAGAGGTCGTCCCCCGCAGCCTGCCAAGTCTCTGTTTGTCGCAGAACTGAACAGTTACCATTCCTGATTCCTGATTTCTAATTCCTAATTCTTCCGGGCAAAGCCCCATTTATCACAGCAGAACTGAACAGATACGATGTTTTGAGATTTCAACCGTTCCCTGTTAATCAAACAAATCCGCAGGATTTGTACCATCATTCCCCATTTTTCCTATAATACAAGTTGTAGATATCCGGAGAATATGTTATAATGTAGGAAATGATCGTAGGGGGATTGGGTATGAGTGAGCGAAGGATGGAGCGGGAGGATAAGCGCAGGGTCCTGATCGTGGAGGACGAGGCCGTCAATCGGGAGTTGCTGGGGCTGGTGCTTCAGGACAGCTACGAGGTCGCGTTTGCCACCGACGGCGGGGAGGGCTTGAAGGCCGTTTCCGAGGGCCTGGAGTCGCTGAGTCTGATCCTGCTGGATCTGAATCTGCCGGACATGCACGGCATGGACATCCTGCGCAGGCTCAAGGCCGACGGGGTGCTGGACTGCGTGCCGGTGATCGTGCTGACGGCGGACCGGGACGCGGAGGTGGAGAGCCTCACCGAGGGTGCCAGCGACTTCATCCCCAAGCCGTACCCCCGCCCGGAGGTCATCATGGCCCGGGTGCGACGCGCCATCGAGCTGTCCGAGGGCCGGATCATCATCGGCCAGACGGAGCGCGACGCGCTGACGGGGCTGTACAACCCGGACTTCTTCTATCGCTACGCGGAGCAGTACGACGCTCGCCACGGCGACCTGCTCATGGACGCCATCGTCATCAACATCAACCACTTCCACATGATCAACGAGCGCTACGGCCGCGCCTACGGCGACGAGGTGCTCAAGCGGGTGGGGGAGAAGACCCTGGCCATCGTCCACGACGACGGGGGCATCGTCTGCCGCCGCGACGCGGACACCTTCATGATCTACGCCCCGCACCGCACCGACTACACCGACATCCTCGAGAGCGTCTCCGAGGGCGCGGCGGGAGACGGGCGGGACGAGAACATCGTGCGGCTGCGCATGGGCGTCTATCCCAGGGCGGACAGGGGCATCGACATCGAGCGCCGCTTCGACCGGGCCAAGCTGGCGGCGGACAGCGTGCGCTCCACCTTCACCAAGGCCGTGGCCATCTACGACAGCGCCCTCCACGAGTCCGCCATCTTCGCCGAACAGCTGCTGATCGACTTTCCCAGGGCCATAGAGACCCGGCAGTTCCAGGTGTACTATCAGCCCAAGTACGACATCCGCGGCGAGGAGCCGGTGCTCAACAGCGCCGAGGCCCTGGTGCGCTGGCTCCACCCGGAGTTCGGCATGATCAGCCCCGGCGTGTTCATACCGCTCTTTGAGAAAAACGGCCTCATCCGGCGGCTGGACGGCTACGTCTGGCGCGCCGCGGCCGCCCAGATGAAGGACTGGCAGGACCGGCTGGGCATCTCCGTGCCGGTGTCCGTCAACGTCTCCCGGATGGACATGTACGATCCCTGCCTGGTGGACAGCGTAAGGGACCTGGTCAGCGAATACGGGCTCGAACAGAAGGAGCTGATGCTGGAGGTCACCGAGTCCGCCTACACCGAGGATTCGGAGCACATCATCCGCACCGTCGAGGACTTCAGACGGGTGGGCTTCTTCATCGAGATGGACGACTTCGGCTCCGGCTACTCCTCGCTGAACATGCTCTCGAACCTGCCCATCGACGCGCTGAAGCTGGACATGCAGTTCATCCGCAACGCCTTCAAGAACGGCAGAAACACCCGCATGGTAGAGATCGTCATCGAGATCGCCGACTCCCTGGGGGTGCCGGTCATCGCCGAGGGCGTGGAGACCGCCGAGCAGATGTTCACCCTCAAGGCCATGGGCTGCGACATCGTGCAGGGCTACTACTTCTCCAAGCCCGTGCCCGCGGAGCAGTTCGAGACGTTCCTCAAGGAGAAGCAGGCCCGCGAGGCCCAGGCCGCCGACGTCGGCAAAAAGCAGCGCAGGCTCAACCACAACCGCTTCACCTACGAGGCCATGCACGACCCGCTGACCGGGCTCTACAACCACACCGCCTTCGACATGCTGCTGCATGACGCCGATCCCGAGCACACCGCGCTGCTGCTGGCCGACGTGGACGGCTACGACGCCCTGCTGGCCGAGCGCGGCCAAGTGGCGGCGGAGAAGGCGCTGACGCGCGTCGCCGGAGCCCTCAGGGAGAGCTTCCGCGCCTCCGATTTCGTCTGCCGCATCCGGGAGGACGAGTTCGCCGTCATACTGCCCCGGGTGGATTCCGCCCAGCGCGGCGTGATCCTCGACAAGGTCAACCGCACCAGCGCGGCCCTGAAGAATCCCGAGGGCGACGCGCCCGCCGTCGCCATCAGCGTCGGCATCGCCTTCGGAGACCGGGAGAATCCCCGCGGCGACATCTTCCAGGACGCCGACACCGCCCTCGGCCGCGCCAGGGTGGCAAAGCGCATCGGATGCGTCATCTACTGAGAAAGGCACACTGAACAACCCACAAACATCGACAATTCAAGGAGGGCAAGCAAATGGCAAGCTACCTGGGCCAGGATACCTTCAAGCTGGGCTTCGGGCTGATGCGGCTGCCGAAGCTGGAAAACGGTCACATCGACGTCAAGCAGGTCTGTCAGATGGCGGACCGTTTCCTCGAGGCGGGCGGCACCTATTTTGACACCGCCTATGTGTACGACAACGGCGAGAGCGAGGCGGCCTTCAAGGCGGCGGTGGCGGACCGGCATCCCCGGGATTCCTACACCCTGGCCACGAAGCTCAACGCCTGGCTCCAGGCGCACGACGAGGCCAGCGCCAAGCAGCAGTTCTTCACCAGCCTGGAGCGCACCGGGGCGGGATACTTTGACTACTACCTGATGCACGCCCTCCAGCGCAACAACTATACCAAGTACGACGAGTACCACATCTGGGACTTTGTCCAGGAGCAGAAGGCCAAGGGCCTCATAAAGCATGTGGGCTTCTCCTTCCACGGGGACCCCGAGCTGCTGGAGGAGCTGCTGACCCGGCATCCCGAGATTGAGTTCGTGCAGCTCCAGATCAACTATGCCGACTGGGAGAACCCCGGCGTGTCCTCCCGCCGCAACTGGGAGATCTGCAAGGCCTACGGCAAGCCCGTGACGGTCATGGAGCCGGTGAAGGGCGGCATACTGGCCGACCCCGTGCCCCAGGTGAAGGCCATACTGGACGAGAGCGGCAGCGGCCTGTCCTACGCGAGCTGGGCCATCCGCTACGTGGCCAGCCTGGACAACATCATCACCGTCCTGAGCGGCATGAGCAACCTGGCGCAGATGGAGGACAATTTAAGCTACATGCGCGACTTCAAGCCCCTCTCCCCACAGGAGCAGGACGCCGTGCGCCGCGCCCAGGAGGCCCTGAACAGCGTCAAGAACATCCCCTGCACCGGCTGCCGCTACTGCACCGACGGCTGTCCCATGAGTATTCCCATCCCCGATATCTTCACCGTGGCCAACCGCCGCGCGGGAAGCCCTCACTTCCGCACCGTCCGGGAGTACAACAACGTCACCCAGGACAAGGGCAAGGCCAGCGACTGCGTCCAGTGCGGCCAGTGCGAGGGCGCCTGTCCCCAGCACCTGCCCATCATCAAGCTGCTGGAGAATTGCAGGGAGATGGAAGCGTAGGTCTGTTGAGCGGAACATTGGCCTAATTGTAGAGAGTGGGGAGCTGAACAGCGTCGGCCGCTGTTCAGCTCCCCGCTTTCAACTGCTCGATCCGGTAGAGGTTTTTGAAGTCGATGATGCGGTCGCCTATGCGGAGCAGGCGATTGACGGGATCGACGGCGCGGACCGTGCCGGTGCAGGTGCGATAGAGTCCGAGGCGTCCGAAGGCGTCGCTGTGGGGATCGGCGCAGGGCTCGAAGCAGGTCACCCGGACCGATACTTCGTTGCGCCGGGCAAGGGGACCCGTGCGCGTCAGCGCGTAGAGTGCGTTCAGCGCCGCGTTGAGGCGTCCGGCCTCCTCGGCGCTCAGCGCGCGGCGGGGCTCGTAGAGCACCTCCCTGGCCTTGATCTCCCGCTCGAAGCCCGTCAGCGCCGCGAAGGGCGCGTACTGCTTGGCCCGGTTCTGCTGCGCCATATGCGGGTGCCGCCGGCTGAACACATCCCCGTCGTGCACGGGCCGCGCCCGGTCGATGATGTCTGAGTAGGCGTATTGCATGTGGTGCCTCCGTGAATGCGTGGAGTGTTGAATAGTGGACTGATCTGCCTCCATTATAAATCGAACGTGCGTTCCTGTCAATCAAAAACAAACATATGTTCTAAAAAATTAACCCGCCGCCGTTCCTTTTCCCTTTTCCCGGTTGCCTTTTCCATGACTGCCCGCTACGAAACCGCAATAATGCTTCCCATCAACGTGAATATTGTGCGAAGAATTAATACACGCCTGCTTGTAAAATTGGACGCAATCGTGTATAAATAGTGATTGAGGCTTTAAAGGCCCCGAATCTCGGAAGGGATCGTTTGACTGCGCATGAAACCTGACTTTGCCGTGCGGCACGAGACCGCGCGGGTGGCCGCCGGGGTGTTTTTGCTGGTGGCCGTGATGCTTGCGGTATACGTACTGATCGGGCGGTTCAGCCTGCCGGTGCTGTTTGGCGGGCTTTACACCGGCTGTCTGACGGTGCTGAACTTCTTCGTGATGGGCCTGACGGTCCAGGGTGTGACCGAACGCGCCGCGGAGAAGGAGCGCACCGAGCAGGAGTTGGCGGACCTCACCATCGAGATGAAAAACCGCATGAAGGTGTCCTACAACCTGCGCATGATCGCGCTGTTTGCGCTGCTGGTGCTGGGCATCGCCGTATTCAAATTCGACCCCCTCTCGACCATACTGCCCATCGTGTTCCCCACGGTGGTCATCAGGGTCCTGCAGATCATGGAGGCCCGTCGGCCCTCCGTTTCCGAAGGAAGTGAAAAGTCTTGAGTCTGGATGTACATGGCGCGAGGATACTGTTCCAATTCGGCCCGGTGATGATCACCGAGACCGTGGTCAACACCTGGATCGTCATGGCGGTGATCGTGGGCCTGTGCCTGTTTCTGACCAGCGACCTCCAGGTGCACTGCCGGTCCAAACGGCAGATCATCGCAGAGTTCATCGTCAAAAAGGTCAACGCCATGGTGGGCGAGAACATGGGCGAGCACTTCCTGGAGGTGGGCTACGCGCCGCTGATCTGCTCCATCATGGGCCTGTCGGCGCTGTGCAGCCTGTCCTCGATGGTGGGCATGTACGCGCCCACCTCGGACCTGTCCACGCTGCTGGGATGGTCGCTGATGGTGTTCGTGCTGATCACCTACAACAAGTTCCGCGCGGGCGGCCCGCTGGGCTACATCAAGGGCTACTTCGAGCCCATCCCGGTGCTTTTGCCCTTCAACATCATCTCCGAGTTCGCCACGCCCCTGTCCATGGCGTTCCGTCACTTCGGCAACATCGCCTCGGGCTCGGTCATCACAGGCCTGATCTACGCGGCGCTTGCGGCGGCGTCCCACGCGCTGTTTTCCCTGATCCCCGGCGCGGTGGGGCAGGTGCTGGGGCAGATCCCGATTTTGCAGGTCGGTATCCCGGCTATATTCTCCATCTACTTCGACCTGTTCTCTTCCTGTCTACAGGCATTCATCTTCTGCATGCTGACGATGATGTACATCGGCTCGGCGGCGGAGGGTTGATGATAGCACTTTAAGGACATCATATTCTTGGGAGGAATATTACAATGAATGAACAGCTCTGGACCAAAGCAATCGTCATGGGTTCTTCGGCTATCGGCGCGGGTCTGGCGATGATCGCCGGTATCGGCCCCGGTATCGGTGAAGGCTACGCCGTCGGCAAGGCCTGCGAGGCCATCGGACGCCAGCCCGAGTGCAAGGGCACCGTTCAGTCCACCATGCTGCTGGGCTGCGCCGTCGCCGAGACCACCGGTATCTACGGCTTCATCGTGGCGCTGCTTTTGATGTTCGCCAATCCCTTCATCGGCAAGCTCTGATTTTCACGACTGAAAACCACGATTTTCAGGAGGGTGAAAAGTGAACGCTGTACAAGAATTTATTTCCATCACGCCCTGGACCATCATCTTCCAGATCTGCAACCTGCTGATACTGGTGCTTCTGATTAAGAAGTTCCTGTTCAAGCGGGTGATGGCGGTGCTGGATCAGCGGCAGGCGGAGATCGACGGCATCTACGACGCGGCGGGCAGGGACCGCAGCGACGCGGCGCAGATGAAGGCCGAGTACACCGAGCGCATGGCCAACGCCCGCTCCGAGGCGGACCAGCTGGTGAAGAAGGCCGTGGACACCGCCAACCGGCGGGGCGAATCCATCGTTCAGGAGGCCCGCGACGAGGCCACTCACCTCAAACAGAAGGCGGAGTCCGACATCGAGCAGGAGCGCCGCAAGGCCTATTCCGAGCTGATGGGCGAAATCTCCGGCATGGCCGCGGACATCGCGGGGAAGATGGTGGAGCGCGAGATCAACGCCTCCGATCACCGGGAGCTGGTGGAGGAGTTCATTAGAAATGCGGGTGACGCATCGTGACCACGACGGCGAAGGAATACGGCGAGGGCCTGTATGAGCTGGCCCGGGACGAGCATGTCCTGGAGCAGGTGCACGGCGAGGTGCTGGAGCTTTCGGAGATCCTGAAGGCCGAGCCCCGCTTTCTGACCCTCATCACCTCCCGCGCCATCGAGCGCGAAGCCCGCGTCAGGGTGGTGGACGAGACCTTCGGAGGCCGCGCCCACACGTTTATCGTCAATTTCATGAAGCTGCTGGTGGAGAAGGAGCGTGGAGACATCCTTCCGGACGCCCTGGCGTACTTCCATCAGCGCTACAACGAGGATATGGGCATCGTCGAGGCCCGGGTGACCTCCGCCGTCCCGCTGACGGATAACGATTTGGAGGCCTTGCGGCAGAAGCTCCACGACATCTCCAAAAAGCAGGTGCACCTGCTGACGAAGGTGGACCCGTCGGTCATCGGCGGCGTGCGCGTGGAGATGGATGGCCGGCGCTACGACAACACCATTCAGAACAAGCTGGGCAGACTTCGCCAGAGCCTGACCCGCGGCCTGTAAGGAAAAGAGGACGAGTGAATGCAGCTGAGACCTGAAGAAATATCGAAGATCATCAAGGATCAGATCAAGCACTATGACAACCGCATTGTGCAGTCAGACGTGGGCACGGTCCTCCTGGTGGGCGATGGCATCGCGCGCGTCTCCGGCCTGGAGAACTGCATGGCCAACGAGCTGGTGCGCTTCTCCACCGGCACCTACGGCATGGCGCTGAATCTGGAGGAGAATTCCGTGGCCGTGGTGCTGCTGGGCGACGACGAGGGCATCAAGGAGGGCGACACCGTGGAGCGCACCCGCGAGGTGGTCTCCGTCCCGGTGGGCGAGGCCATGATCGGCCGCGTGGTGGACGCCCTGGGCAAGCCCATCGACGGCAAGGGCCCCATCGACACCCATGAGGAGCGCCGCATCGAGTCCCCGGCCCCCGGCATCATCGAGCGAAAGGGCGTGTCCGTGCCGCTGCAGACCGGCATCAAGGCCATCGACTCCATGATCCCCATCGGCCGCGGCCAGCGCGAGCTGATCATCGGCGACCGTCAGACCGGCAAGACAACCATCGCCACCGACACCATCATCAACCAGAAGGGCCAGAACGTCATCTGCATCTACGTGGCCATCGGCCAGAAGCGCTCGACGGTCGCCCAGGTGGTGGACCAGCTGACCGCCTCCGGGGCGATGGACTACACCATCGTGGTCTCCGCCACGGCGTCGGAGATGGCGCCCCTTCAGTACATCGCGCCCTATTCCGGCTGCGCCATGGGCGAATACTTCATGGCCCAGGGCAAGGACGTGCTGATCGTCTACGACGATCTGTCCAAGCACGCCGTGGCTTATCGCGCCCTGTCGCTGCTGATCCGGCGTCCCCCGGGACGCGAGGCGTATCCCGGCGACGTGTTCTACCTGCACAGCCGCCTGCTGGAGCGCGCGGCGCGTGTCGCGCCCGAATACGGCGGCGGCTCCATCACCGCGCTGCCCATCATCGAGACCCAGGCCGGCGACGTTTCGGCCTACATCCCCACCAACGTCATCTCCATCACCGATGGCCAGATATTCCTGGAGACCGAGCTGTTCCACGCTGGCATTATGCCCGCCGTGAACCCCGGCATCTCCGTTTCCCGCGTGGGCGGCAACGCCCAAATCAAGGCCATGAAGAAGGTCTCGGGCACGCTGAAGCTGCTGTACTCCCAGTACCGGGAGCTGCAGAGCTTCGCCCAGTTCGGCTCTGACCTGGACGCCGACACCAAAGCCCGACTGGTCCAGGGCGAGCGCATCGTGGGCGTATTGAAGCAGAACCACAACGCGCCCGTGGCCGTGGAGCATCAGGTGGCCATACTCTACGCCGTGGTCCACGATTACCTCAAGGACGTGGCTGTTGAGCTCATCCCCGACTACGAGCAGGGCCTGTACGAGCGTCTGGACGGCCAGCACGCCGACGTGCTTCGCGCCATACGGGAGACCGGCGACCTGTCCAAGGACACCGAGGCCGCGCTCAAGGCCGCCATACAGTCCTATACGGAGGATTTCGTGAAGCTGCACGAGGAGGCGTAACCCATGGCCGGATCGATGAAGGACATCAAGCTGCGCATCCGAAGCGTGGAGAGCACCATGCAGATCACCAAGGCGATGCAGCTGGTGGCCTCCTCCAAGCTGCGCGGCGCGCGCATGCGCATGGAGGCCAGCCGTCCGTACATGAAGGTGGCCCGGCGCGCGGTGTGGGACATCGCCCTGCACAACACCGGGGCGCAGTCCGACTACGTGATGCCCCGGGAGATCAGGCATCGCTGCTATATCGTCATCGCGGGTGACCGCGGGCTGGCGGGCAGCTACAACGCCAACATATTGAAGCGCGTGGACTGGGACATGAAGGACGCGCTGTGCGTGTTCATCCCCATCGGCAAGAAGGCCCGGGAATACTACCACCGCCACGGCATGGAGGTGGTGACCGAGATCGAGAAGGTGGAGGGCCTGTCCTTTGAGACCTGCGAGGAGATCGCGCGGCAGGTCATGGCGGGCTACGACGAGGGCCGCTACGACGAGATCGTGCTGGCCTACACCTCCTTTGTGTCGGTGCTGACCCAGAAGACCAAGCTGAAGCCCCTGCTGCCCCTGGACACCAAGGACGCGCCTGAGGAGGAGCAGATCCACCGGCAGATGCTCTGCGAGCCCGGCGCCGACGCGCTGCTGAAGACCTTCCTGCCTCAATACCTGGCGGGGCTGATCTACGCCGCCGCGTGCGACGCCTTCGCCAGCGAGCAGGCCGCCCGCCGCGTGGCCATGGACTCCGCCACCAAGAACGCGGGCGATATGATCGAGGATTTGAGCCTCCGCTACAACCGCGCGCGCCAGAGTTCCATCACCCAGGAGATCACCGAGATCGTCGCGGGCGCTGAGCACTAAACGCTATTTAGGAGATAGAGATATGTCAAAGAATATCGGCACTGTCGTACAGGTCATCGGGCCGGTGCTGGACATCCGCTTTGGCGACGGCCAGCTGCCGAACCTGCTGTCGGCAATCGAGATCGAGAACGAGGGCCGCAAGGTCGTGGCCGAGGTGGCGCAGCACATCGGCGACAACGTGGTGCGCTGCATCGCCATGTCCTCCACCGACGGGCTGCGCCGCGGCATCGACGCGGTGGACACCGGCGCGCCCATCTCCGTGCCTGTGGGCAACGAGTGCCTGGGCCGCGTGTTCAACCTGCTGGGCGACCCGGTGGACAATCTGCCCGCCCCCGAGACCAAGGAGCGCTGGCCCATCCACCGTCCCGCCCCCGCCTATGACGAGCAGGAGGGCACCACGGAGATTCTGGAGACCGGCATCAAGGTCGTCGATCTGATCGCGCCCTACGCCAAGGGCGGCAAGATCGGCCTGTTCGGCGGCGCGGGCGTGGGCAAGACGGTCATCATCATGGAGCTGATCAACAACATCGCCACCCAGCACGGCGGCCTGTCCGTGTTCTCGGGCGTTGGGGAGCGCACCCGCGAGGGCAACGACCTCTACAACGAGATGAAGGAATCCGGCGTCATCAACAAGACCGCGCTGGTCTACGGCCAGATGAACGAGCCGCCGGGAGCCAGGATGCGCGTGGCGCTGTCGGGACTCACGATGGCGGAGTACTTCCGCGACCGCGAGAACCAGGACGTGCTGCTGTTCATCGACAACATCTTCCGCTTCACCCAGGCCGGCTCCGAGGTGTCCGCCCTGCTGGGCCGCATGCCCTCCGCCGTGGGCTACCAGCCGACGCTGGCCACGGAGATGGGCGCGCTGCAGGAGCGCATCACCTCCACCAAGAAGGGCTCCATCACCTCCGTGCAGGCGGTCTACGTGCCCGCCGACGACCTGACGGACCCCGCCCCTGCCACCACCTTCGCTCATCTGGACGCCACCACGGTTCTGAGCCGCTCTATCGCGTCCCTGGGCATCTATCCCGCCGTGGACCCGTTGGACTCCACCAGCCGCATCCTGACCCCCGAGGTCGTCGGCAAGGAGCACTATGAGGTGGCCCGCCAGGTGCAGTCCATCCTCCAGCGCTACAAGGAGCTGCAGGACATCATCGCCATCATGGGCATGGACGAGCTGTCCGACGAGGACAAGCTGATCGTCGCCCGCGCCCGCAAGGTGCAGCGCTTCCTGAGCCAGCCCTTCCATGTGGCAGAGCAGTTCACCGGCATGGAGGGCCGCTACGTCCCCCTCAAGGAAACCATTCGCGGCTTCAAGGAGATCATCGAGGGCAAGCACGACGGCCTGCCCGAGAGCGCCTTCCTGTTCGTCGGCACCATCGACGAGGCCGTGGCCAAGGCGAAAAAGGGTGAGTGACATGGCGAACATCCATCTGACCATCGTCACCCCCGAGGGCAGGTTCTACGACGATGACGCCGAAAAGATCATCGTCCGCACCACCACCGGGGACGTGTGCATACTGCCCAACCACATCGACTACGCCGCCGCCATCGGCTCCGGCGAGGCGCGGGTGACCACCGCAAACGGCGAGATGCGCAAGGCCTTCGCCGAGGGTGGACTGCTCCACGTCAGCAACAACGAGGTGCAGCTCATCGGCAACCGCTTCGAGTGGCGGGAATGAAGCTATTGAAAGGACGTTCGGAATACGGACGTCCTTTTTAGGTGTGCGCGCGGAAGAGCGGGAGCTTACGTGAAGGCATGGGGAATTGGGAATTGGGAATTATAAATGGCCTGGCTGCGCGAAGGCGGCAAATGTCCGTGGGTTGGAAGCTATCTATAATGCCTGATTATCCGAAACCAAAAGCCGACAAACGCATCAACAGCCTCCCCAATAACCATATTTCCATCTATAACCCCGTGAGTATGCCGTTTTTTGCAGGAATCGGATTGTTACGCCTTCATGTGAGAAATAACGTAAAATACGCCAAAACGCATTGCTTGCGGTCTTGACAATAATATGCGTTAACTGTATAGTAACCATTAACGACGGGTGCGCACAGACGCGCTGTCGCAATTCTGATAGGGAGGAATCCGATATGAAGTTCAACAAGATTGCCGCCATGCTGCTGGCCATCGTGATGGTCATGGGTCTGGCCTCCGCCGCTCTGGCTGAGGATACCCTGAAGATCGGCGTCATCGGGCCGTTCACCGGCGCGGCTGCCATCTACGGCAACGCCTGCAAGTTCGGCGCGCAGGTCGCCGCCGAGCAGATCAACGCCCAGGGCGGCGTCCAGGTGGAGCTGATCAACGAGGACGACGAGCACGACCCCGAGAAGTCCCTCAACGCCTATAACAACGTGCTGGACCACGGCGCTCAGATGATCGCCGGCACCACCACCACCACGCCCTGCATCGCCGTGGGCGCTCAGGCCAACGAGGATCGCGTGTTCATGCTGACCCCCTCCGCCTCCTCTCCCGACGTCACCGCCAACAAGGACAACGTGTTCCAGGTGTGCTTCACCGATCCCGCCCAGGGCAGCGCCTCCGCCGTGTACATCAAGGAGCACTCCCTGGCCACCAAGATCGCCATCATCTACAATAACGCTGACGCCTACTCCACCGGCATCTATCAGACCTTCACCGAGGAGGCCGCCACGCAGGGCCTGGAGATCGTCTCCACCAGCACCTTCACCGACGAGACCACCGACTTCTCCGTCCAGGTTTCCGCCGCGAAGGACGCTGGCGCCGATCTGGTGTTCCTGCCCATCTACTACACCCCCGCTTCTATGATCCTGCAGACCGCCAAGACCATGGACTACGCGCCCGTGTTCTTCGGCGTGGACGGCATGGACGGCATCCTGACCATGGAGGGCTTTGATCCCGCGCTGGCCGAGGGCGTGTTCATGCTGACCCCCTTCTCCGCGGACGCTGAGGACGAGGCCACCAAGGCCTTCGTCGCCCGCTATCAGGAGATCACCGGCGAGATCCCGAACCAGTTCGCCGCGGACTGCTACGATGCCGTGAACGCGCTGTACGCCGCCAGCCTGGCCGCCGGCATCACCGGCGAGACCTCTCCCGAGGACGCCTGCGAAATGCTCATTGAGCAGTTCAAGACCCTCCAGGTGGACGGCCTGACCGGCTCCATGACCTGGGACGAGACCGGCGCCGTGACCAAGACCCCCACCGCCGTCATCATCCAGGATGGCGCCTATGTGGGCTTCAACGGCTGATCCCATTTCGACTCAACCCGCCCCGGCACGTTCCGGGGCGGGGATATACCGAGGTAACTGACGATTGCCAACAGAAGGGATTGCTGGCGATGGTCAGTTACCTTATACTGCTTTATATTACCTGACGAGGAGTTGGAAGACATGGTTTCATTCCTGCGATTCTTGATCAATGGAATCAGCCTGGGCAGCGTCTACGCCATCATCGCGCTGGGCTATACGATGGTGTACGGCATCGCCAAGATGCTGAACTTCGCCCACGGCGATGTCATCATGGTGGGCGCCTACATCGCGTTCTGCGCCATGAGCTACATGAACCTGCCGCCGCTGGTGGCGGTGCTGCTGGCGATGGTGGTGTGCACCGCGCTGGGCGTGGTCATCGAGGGCCTGGCCTACCGCCCGCTTCGGCAGGCGGCCAAGCTGGCCGTGCTGATCACCGCCATCGGCGTGAGTTACTTTTTGCAGAACATGGCGCTGCTGATCTGGAGCTCCAACCCGAAGGTCTTCCCCTCGGTGTTCAACGTGGGGCAGATCCGGCTGTTTGACGGCAACCTCGTCATCTCCAGCGAGACGATACTGACCATCGTCGCCAACATCGTCATCATGATCGCGCTGACGCTGTTTACGGGCCGCACCAAGATGGGCAAGGCCATGCGCGCCGTCTCCGAGGACAAGGGCGCGGCGGAGCTGATGGGCATCAACGTCAATCGCACCATCTCCCTGACCTTTGCCATCGGCTCGGCGCTGGCGGCCATCGCGGGCGTGCTGCTGTGCTCCTCCTACCCGACCCTCCAGCCCACCACCGGCTCCATGCCCGGCATCAAGGCGTTTACCGCCGCGGTGTTCGGCGGCATCGGCTCCATTCCCGGGGCCATGCTGGGCGGGCTGCTGCTGGGCGTCATCGAGATACTGGGCAAGGCCTACATCTCCACCGAGCTGGGCGACGCGCTGGTGTTCGCGGTGCTGATCATCGTGCTGCTGTTCAAGCCCGCGGGCCTGCTGGGCAAGCCCATGAATGAGAAAGTGTGAGGTGAGAAGGATGAAGCTAAAGAAGAGCACCGTCAACAATCTGATATCCTTCGGCATCGTCATCATCGCCTTCATCATCTGCCAGACCATGATCTCCACCGGCGTCATGAAGCGCTCCCTGCGCGGACAGATGATCCCCATCTGCGTCTACATCGTCATGGCGGTGTCGCTGAACCTGGTGGTGGGCATCTCCGGCGAGCTGTCCCTGGGCCACGCGGGCTTCATGTCCATCGGCGTGTTCTCAGGCATCATCGCCTCGGCCTGGCTCAAGGGCGCGCTGGGACTTGAAAACGAGCTGATAAGGCTGATCCTCTCCATGATCGTGGGCGGCGCGTTCGCCGGCGTGTTCGGGGCGCTGATCGGCATACCCGTCCTGAGGCTGCGGGGCGATTACCTGGCCATCGTCACGCTGGCCTTCGGGGAGATCATACGAAACGTATTAAACTGCCTGTATTTCTCCCTGGACGGCAGGCATCTCCACGTGTCCTTCAACAACCCCTCCATCCCCGGCACCATACTGGTCAACGGACCCAACGGCGCCAAGGATGTGGACAAGATCGCCACCTTCCCGGTGGGCTTTGTGCTGATACTGTTCACGCTGTTCGTGGTGCTGAACCTCATCAACAGCCGCTCGGGCCGCGCCATCATGGCCGCCCGGGACAACCGCATCGCCGCCGAGGCCATGGGCATCAACGTCACCAAGTACAAGATGATGGCCTTCGTCACCGCCGCGGTGCTGGCGGGCATGGCAGGCGCGCTGTACGGCATGAGCATGGCCACCGTCACGGCCGCCAAGTTCAAGTTTGACACCTCCATACTGGTGCTGGTGTTCGTGGTGCTGGGCGGCATCGGCAACATCTGGGGCAGCATCATCGCGGCGGCACTGCTGACCGTGCTGCCCGAGCTGCTCCGCGCCTTCGCGGACTACCGCATGCTGATCTACGCCATCGTGCTGATCCTGGTCATGCTGATCACCAACAATCCCACCATGCGCGCCCTGTTCACCAAGCTGGTTCCCCGCAGGGGCGCGGGTCAGAAGGGAGGCGAGGCGCTGTGAGCGAGACCACCCGCAGACGTCAGAACACCAAGATGGTGCCGGCGCCCAGCCACGGCATCATCCCCGAGCGCGACCTGTATTCCTCACCGGTGCTGGAGGCGCGCCATCTGGGCATCGAGTTCGGCGGCCTCAAGGCCGTGGAGGACTTCAACCTCATCATCGGACGCACCGAGATCGCGGGCCTGATCGGGCCCAACGGCGCGGGCAAGACCACCGTCTTTAACCTGCTGACCAAGGTCTATCAGCCCACCATGGGCTCCGTGATGCTCAACGGCCACGACCTGAACGGCCTGAATACCGTCCAGGCCAACAAGCTGGGCATCGCCCGCACCTTCCAGAATATCCGCCTGTTCGACAACATGACCGTAGAGGACAACGTGCGCATCGGCCTCCACAACCAGATCAAATACGGCATGTTCACCGGCATCTGCCGCCTCCCCGGATACTGGAAGGGGGAGAAGCAGCAGCACGAGAAGGCGCTGGAGCTGCTGTCCATCTTCGACATGCAGGACCTGGCGAAGGTCCGGGCCGGTTCGCTGCCCTACGGCGCGCAGCGTCGGCTGGAGATCGTGCGCGCCCTGGCCACCAACCCGTCCCTCCTGCTGCTGGACGAGCCCGCGGCGGGCATGAACCCCCACGAGACCGAGGAGCTGATGAACAACATCGCCAAGATCCGCGACCAGTTCCAGATCGCCATCATGCTCATCGAGCACGACATGAACCTGGTCATGGGCGTGTGCGAGGGCATCTGCGTACTGAACTACGGCCGCATCATCGCCAAGGGCACCCCGGACGAGATACAGTCCAATCCCACGGTCATCGAGGCCTATCTGGGCAAGAAGAAGGAGGGGTAAGCCATGAGTGAAAACAATCGGACGCCCCTTTTGAAGGTGGACGACATCCACGTCTACTACGGCTCCATCCACGCCATCAAGGGCGTGTCCTTCGAGGTCAACGAAGGCGAGATCGTCACCCTGATCGGCGCCAATGGCGCGGGCAAGTCCACCACGCTGAACACCGTATCCGGACTTCTGAAGCCCCGCATGGGCATGATCTCCTTCAAGGGCGAATCCATCGTGGGCATGGGCGCGAGCCGCATCGTGGCCAAGGGCATGGCCCTTTGCCCCGAGGGGCGGCGCGTGTTTCAGCAGATGACGGTTCGGGAGAACCTCGAAATGGGCGGCTTTACCCGGCCCGCCGAGGAGATCCCCGCCTCCCTGGAGGACGTGTTCAAGCGCTTCCCCCGGTTGAAGGAGCGTGAAAAGCAGGTGGCCGGCACCCTGTCCGGCGGCGAGCAGCAGATGCTGGCCATGGGCCGCGCCCTGATGAGCAAGCCCACCCTGCTGATGCTGGACGAGCCCTCCATGGGCCTGGCTCCCATCCTGGTGGAGCAGATCTTCGACATCATCAAGGAGCTCCATGCCGCGGGCGTCACCATCCTGCTGGTGGAGCAGAACGCCCAAATGGCCCTGTCCGTGGCCAACCGCGCCTACGTCCTCGGCACCGGTAAGATCACCATCTCCGGCGACGCCGAGCAGGTCCTCAACGACGACCGCGTGCGAGCGGCGTATCTGGGCGGCTGATCAACACCTCTATTGACTGGAGAAAAGCAATGAGTCTTGTAAACGCGATCGACCTGGTGCGGGAGGCCTGCGACAAGCGCGCGGCGGTGTTCTCCTTTGTGTGCATCGACTACAACGAGGTCCGCGCGGTGATCAACGCGGCGGAGATCACAGGCAAGCCTGCCATCGCCATGCTGCTGCCGGAGTATGTGACTAATTTCAGCCTGAACGGCTTTGCGGAGTTCGCGGCGATGGTGAAGGCCATGGCGGAGCGCACGGACGCCCGCATTGGCCTGCACCTGGACCACAGCTACGACGAGGCCGAGGCGAAGTACGCCATGGAATGCGGCTTTACCTCCGTGATGTTCGACGCCTCCCGGGATGACCTGGAGACCAACATCCGCCGCGTGAAGGCGCTGACGGAATACGCTCACGCCCGGGGCGTAGCGGTGGAATCGGAGTTGGGCAGCGTGGGTCTGGCGAAGGACCACACCGCCGAGCAGACCGACCTGTTCACCAAGCCCGAGACCGTGGACCTGTTCTGCCGCGAGACGCACGTGGACTCGCTGGCCATCGCCATCGGCAACGCCCACGGCGACTATCCGCTGCCGCCGAACCTGGATCTGAGGCGGCTGGATGAGATCGACGCCGTAACAGACACCCCGCTGGTGCTCCACGGCGGCAGCGGCATCCCCGAGGATCAGCTGAAGGAAGCCTTTGCCCGGGGCATCAACAAGTTCAACTACGGCACCGATGTCAAGCGCCGCTACATCGCCGCCATCCACGACTACATGAAGAAGCACGACCCGCCCCAGAGCCTGGATGTGCTGGGACTTCCCGCCGCCGTCCAACAGGCCATGACCGACCTGATCGTCAGAAAGCTGGAGCTGTGTAAAATGTAAATAACCGCGCCCCTTGACATCTGTCAAGGGGTTTGCTATAATGACGCTAAGAGGTAATACCCCATTGCACCAAATACCAACCTACAAAGGAGCGAGGCCCATGTACTGCGGGACGAACAAGACGGCGCTGCAATCCCAGCGTCAGATCGCGGAGGCGATGATGGCGCTGATTCGGGAGAAGCCCTACGCGCAGATCACCGTCAGCGAATTGTGCAGGACCGCGGGCATCTCGCGCCAGACCTTTTACACCCTGTTCACCAGCCGGGAGAACGTGATGGTGTTCTCCCTCCAGACCCGCTGCGGCGACGGCCCGGAGATCGCGGAGCCGCCGAAGGGGGAGGGGGACGCCCTGCGCAGCCTCTGCCGCGGCTACAGCGCCTACATGCTCAGAAACCGCCAGCTCATCAAGCTGCTGGTGGACAACCACATCGACTATCTGCTCTACGACAGCTTCTTTGAGATCATGGACACCTGCGACTGCTTCCTGCCGGGGATCGACCCCTGCACCCGCAGCTATGCCGCCAGCTTCTACGCCGGGGGTATTGCCTGTGTGGCCCGGCGCTACGCCCAGGAGGGCTGTGCCGCCACCGAGGACACCCTGAGCGAGCTGCTGATGACGCTGCTGTCCGGACGGCTGTTTTGACGGGGGAGGGCCGGGCATATGAAGCGCAAGACCGCCAGGGAGCTCCTGGCCGATTCCTTCCGGGAGCTGGCCGGGGAGATGAACGTGGACCGCATCACGGTCAGGGCCATCGTCCAGAACTGCGGCTATTCCCAGGCGACCTTCTATCGGCAGTTCAAGGACAAGTACGACCTCATCGCCTGGGATTACTCCCGCCAAGTGTCCGGAATCATGGACAGGGTGGGTACGGATGGCTATACCTGGCGGCAGACGCTGGCGGACGGGGCCGTATGGTTCGACGCACAGCGCGAATACCTGGCAAACCTGTTTCTGCATACCAACGGCCTGGACGCCTTCATCCGAAACATGGTGGAGACCAACTACCGCCACCTGCGCGCCTGCGTGGTCCGCGCCATGGACGGGGCGGAACCGGACGAGCGGATGGAGATGTTCATGCGCGTCTACTGCCACGGCACCGTGAGCCTGACCTGCGAATGGGTGCTGGGCAAGTACCGGGCAGATGTCGCGCAGCTGGCCGAGGTCTTTGAAAACTTCCTTCCGGCGCCTCTGATGAAGATCCTCATCTGATATTTTACGCATTGTTTACGAATATTTGAGCAAACTAACTCCGAAGGATATTGACGAACGGAAATAAATTTTGTACAATTAGTTTGCGCACGAAATAAAGGAGGTTCAAACCATGAGCATCTATGATTATACCGTCAAGGCCCGCAAGGGCGCGACCCTGAACCTGGCCGACCTGAAGGGGAAGGTCCTGCTGATCGTCAACACCGCCACCGGCTGCGGCTTTACCCCCCAGTACGAGGGTCTGGAGAAGCTGTACGAGAAGTACCACGATCAGGGCCTGGAGGTCCTCGACTTCCCCTGCAACCAGTTCGGCCATCAGGCTCCCGGCGACGAGAGCGAGATCCACGAATTCTGTACCGGCAAGTACAAGACCCAGTTTGACCAGCTGGCCAAGATCGAGGTCAATGGCGAGAACGAGGAGCCGCTGTACACCTTCCTGAAGGCGGCTCAGCCCAGCGAGGAGGTCCACGGCATGAAGAACAAGGCCGCCATGGCCATGATCGCCAAGATCTCCACCACCTGCAAGCAGCCCAACGACATCAAGTGGAACTTCACCAAGTTCCTGGTGGACCGCGAGGGCAATGTGGTCAAGCGCTTCGACCCCACCAGCGAGCCCGCGAACTTCGAGTCGGACGTGGCGGCGCTGATCTGACATGACCGACAAGTACGCGCCGCTGCGACTGCGCAACCAGCTGTGCTTTCCGCTGTACCTGTGCTCCAAGGAGTTGACACGGCGGTACCAGCCCATGCTGGATAAGCTGAACCTGACCTACACACAATACGTGGTGATGATGTACTTCTGGGAGATGGGCTCAGGCAGCGCCAAGGACGTGAGCCAGGCGCTGCTGCTGGACCCCAGCACCCTGACGCCCATCCTCAAGAAGCTGGAGCAGAAGGGCTATCTGACCCGGACCCGGGACCCGGAGGACGAGCGAAGCCTGTCCATACGGCTGACCGGGGCGGGGGAGGCCCTTCAGGACGAGGCCCTGGAGGTCCCCGAAAGGATGGCCGACTGCCTGGGCCTGACCCCCGAGGAGGGCGCCCGACTGGGTGAGCTGCTCGGGAAGGTATTGAACAACATTGAAAAGGAGCTGTGAATCATGTCTGTGATCGAAGTCACCAAGGACACCTTCGAAGCTGAGGTTCTGAAGTCCGATATCCCCGTGCTGGCCGATTTCAACGCCGCCTGGTGCGGCCCCTGCCGTTCCATGAAGCCCATGCTGGACGAGCTGGCCGAGGGCAATACCGCCTACAAGATCGTGTCCGTCGACATCGACGCCGAGGACGAGCTGGCCGAGGACTACGATGTGTCCTCCATCCCCTGCCTGGTGGTCTTCAAGGGTGGCGAAGAGGTCAACCGTTCCGTGGGCCTGATCCCCAAGGATGCCATCGCGGCGCTGGTGGAGGGCTGAATCCATGTATGACATCATCGTCATCGGGGCGGGCCCCGCGGGCATGACCGCGGCCATCTATGCCCGCCGCGCCGCCAAGACGGTGCTGGTGCTGGAGGCGGTGACCTTCGGCGGCCAGATCATCAACACCCCCGACATCGAGAACTACCCCGTGGAGGCCCACATCTCAGGCTTCGACTTCTCCAACAAGGTCTACGAGCAGGCAAAGGGCCTGGGCGCGGAGTTCGTGTTCGAGAAGGCCGTGGAGATCAGGCCCGGCGACGGCTTCAAGACCGTGGTCACCCCCAAGAACAGCTACCAGGGCCGTGCCGTCATACTGGCCACCGGCTCCGAGAACCGCAAGCTGGGCCTGGAGGACGAGCAGCGGCTCACCGGCAAGGGCGTGTCCTACTGCGCCACCTGTGACGGCAACTTCTACCGCAACAAGGTGGTGGCCGTGGTGGGCGGCGGCAATACGGCGTTGGAGGACGCGCTGTACCTGGCCGATCTGGCCAAACAGGTCTATCTGATCCACCGCCGCGACGCCTTCCGCGGGGATGACACCAACGCCGCCCGCCTCAAGGAGCGGGAGAATGTTGAGATCGTCTATAACTCCAACGTCACGAAGCTCATCGCCGAGAAGCGCCTCAAGGCCATCGAGGTCACCAACAAGCTGGATGGCTCCGTGCGCACCATAGAGCTCAACGGCCTGTTCGTGGCCGTGGGCCGCGTCCCCGAGAACCAGAACTTCGCCGAGTGGGTGAAGCTGGACGAGGCGGGCTACGTGGTGGCCGGTGAGGATTGCCACACCACCGCCGAGGGCATCTTCGTGGCGGGCGACAACCGGGTCAAGGCCCTGCGCCAGCTGGTCACCGCCACCGCCGACGGCGCGATGGCAGCCACCGAGGCTGTGAAGTACGTCAACAGCCTGTAGTATATAGCCAAAACCTATTGCCGATCATCGACCTTTCGTATTTGCGAATAGTCTATAAATATGCTAAACTATCCTCGTTCCGAAGGATTGGACCGACGTGAAAGGAGAAACCAACATGAAGCAGATCTCAAAGCTCCTCGCGGTGCTGCTGGCCCTGTCGCTGGCGCTGACCGCCTTTGCCGCCTTCGCCGAGGAAGCTGTCGGCATTGACAAGGCCGCCTTTGACGCGCTGGTCGCCAGCGGTCCCGTGGCCGACGACGACACCATCGCGAGCAGCGAATGGGCCAGCAAGGTCAAGAGCGCCGGAAAGCTGCGCGTGGGCACCACCGCCCAGTCCTTCCTGTTCAGCCTGCTGGACGAGGAGGATGGCAACTATCGCGGCTTCGACGCGGGCCTGTACCAGCTGCTGGCCAACTACATCTTCGGCGATCCCACCGCCTGGGAGTTCACCCAGGTGACCTCCTCCACCCGCGAGGACGTGCTGATCTCCGACCAGGTGGACGCCGTGTTCGCCACCTATTCCATCCTGCCCTCCCGCCAGGAGGTCATCTCCTTCGCGGGCCCCTATTTCACCTCCAAGCAGGGCATACTGGTCGCCGCGGGCAACGAGGACATCAAGGGCCTTGAGGACCTGGCCGGCAAGATCGTCGCCACCCAGCAGGGCTCCAGCGGCCCCGCCATCCTGGAGCAGTACGCGCCCGAGGCCGTGGTGCAGGAGGAGATCGACGACGAGACCGCCCGTCAGGACGTTGAGGTCGGCCGCGCCGACGCCTACGTCACCGACTACACCCTGATCCTCGGCTCCATCGTGCGCAACCCCGGCAAGTACGCCGTGGCGGGCATCTTCGGCGAGGATGACAACTACGGCATCGGCCTGCCCAAGGATTCCGACGGCGTGGCGTTCGTCAACGACTTCCTACAGAAGATCGAGGATGCCGGCCTGTGGACCCAGCTGTGGCAGGTGAGCCTGGGCGACCGCACCGGCGGCGCCGAGAGCGCGCCCGAACCCCCGGCCATCGGCCTGGAATAACACCCCACCGTTAGAAAGGGCCTCGGCACGATGTCCGAGGCCCTTTCCTGAAAGGAAACCCCTCTATGAGTTTATCGGCTTTGCTGAATGAATACGGCGGGATGTACCTGCGTGCCCTGCTGAACACATGGCGGTTGACCGCCATCTGCTTCACCGGGGCGTTCATCATCGGCGTGCTGGTCACGGTGCTGCGCGTCTGCCCTGTAAAGCCCCTGCGGGCTTTCGGGGTTTTTTATGTGCAGGTGTTCCGCAATATCCCCGGCGCGGCCATGCTGATCATACTGGTCTACGCGCTGCCCCGGCTGCGGATACTGCTGAGCTTTGAGATGTGCGTGATCGTGGCCTCGGTGCTGATCCCCTCGGCGTTCTGCTCGGAGCACCTGATGAGCGGCATGAACACCATCAATCCCGGCCAGATCGAGGCGGCGCGGGCGCTGGGACTGACCTTCACGCAAATGATCACGCGCATCGTGATCCCCCAGGCGCTGCGCTCCACGGTGCTGCCCATGACCAGCCTGTGCGTGAGCACCATGCTGACCACGGCGCTGGGCTCCCAGGTGTCCCTTCGACCGCACCAGCTGGAGCTGACGGGCGTGGTGAATTACATCAACTCCCGTGCTGTGGGCGGCATCATGGCCTTCGCCATCTCCGCCGCGCTGTACGTGATGACGGCGCTGCTGATCGGCTGGGTGGGGGCGAGGATCGACAGGAAGGTGAGGATACTGCGATGAGCGGCGGCACTTCCATTCGGGACAGGCTCTACGAGCAGCCCGGCCCCAGGACCCGGCGGCGGGTGGCGGCCTTCACCGTCGTGGCGCTGATCGGCCTGGGGATATTGATCTATCTCATCGTGCGCCAGTTCGCTGAGCAGGGCCAGCTGGAGGTCCGGTATTGGGATTTCTTTCTGAAATGGAGTACCTGGCGCTTTCTGCTGACGGGCCTTCTGTCCACCCTGCGGGCGGCGCTGACGGCGGCGGTGATTGCCATCGCCCTGGGCTTTGTGATGATGCGCGGCAAGCTGCAGCGCAATCCCGTCCCGCGCTGGATCGCCGTGGCGGCGATCGAGTTCACCCGGGGCGTGCCGACGCTTCTGCTGATCTACTTCTTCTTCCTGGTGCTGCCCCGCATGGGCGTGAACATCGGCGCGTTCTGGCGCATTACGCTGCCCTGCGCCATCTCCGCCAGCGGCATCATTGCCGAGGCCTTCCGCGCCGGGGTCAACGCCGTGCCGAAGGGCCAGACCGAGGCGGCGCTGTCCCTGGGCATGTCCCCCCTGCTGACCTTCTACCGGGTGGTTTTTCCCCAGGCGATACGCTTCGTCATCCCCTCGCTGATCGCCGAGCTGGTCATCGTGCTCAAGGACACCACCTTCGCCTACGTGGTCTCCTATGCCGACCTGATGCAGAAAGCCAAGGTGCTCATCACCAGCCACGATTCGCTGGTCTCGGTGTATCTGGTGGTGGCGGTGATCTACATTCTCATCAACTACGCGCTGAACAAGCTGTCAGACCGGATGGCCCGGCGCATGAACCGCACAGTCGCCCCGGCGAAGGTGCTGTAAGGAGGCTGTGCATATGTCCATTCAGACCGCAAGCGACGTCCCGATGATCGAGCTGAAAAATGTCAACAAGCACTTCGGCAGTCTGCACGTGCTCAAGGACATCTCCCTGTCCGTGAAGAAGGGGGAGGTGGTGGTCATCATCGGCCCCTCCGGGTCGGGCAAGTCCACGCTGTGTCGCACCATCAACCGCTTGGAGACCATCGACTCCGGCGAGATCTGGTTCGACGGCGCGAAGCTGCCCGAGGAGGGCCGGGAGCTGGCGAACCTGCGCAGCCAGATCGGCATGGTTTTCCAGTCCTTCAACCTGTTCGCCCACATGTCCGTGCTGGACAACATGACCCTGGCGCCCACCAGCGTGCGCCGGGTCCCGAAGGCGGAGGCCCGGGCCGAGGCCATGCGGCTGCTGGAGCGGGTGGGGGTGGGGGACCAGGCCCACAAGGTGCCCGCCGAGCTCTCCGGCGGCCAGCAGCAGCGCGCCGCCATCGCCCGCGCCCTGGCCATGCACCCCAAGGCCATGCTCTTCGACGAGCCCACCAGCGCCCTCGATCCTGAGATGATCGGGGAGGTGCTCAACGTCATGACCGAGCTGGCCCGGGAGGGCATGACCATGGTCATCGTCACCCACGAGATGAACTTCGCCCGCCGGGTCTCCGACCGGGTGATCTTCATGGACGGGGGCAGCATCGTGGAGGAGAACACCCCGGAGGCGTTTTTCAGCCACCCCAGAACCCGGCGCGCCGCCGATTTTTTGCAGTCCATACAGAAGTGAAAAAAGAAAACGTCCTCTCAGTCATGTGCTTCGACTTGTGACTGAGAGGACGTTTTTCCATGTGATCTATTCCGCGTACTGCCAGGTAACTCCGCTGTTCTGGAAGTAGGCGTTCACAGCGTCCTCGCTGACAAAAACCAGCATCACGGGGGATTTGGAGATGTCATCCGCGTTGGCGCTGGCCGCGAGAACGATGACGCTGCAGCCAGAGGCGTCCACGGGGATGTCCATGGCGTAGCCACTGCCGTCCCCGGTCAGCTGTTCAGAGAGCAGATTGACCTTGTCATCGACGCCCACTATGGCCTTGTCCGGGTCCTCGTTGGCGGTTAGGGTCACCTGGATGTGGGCGGTATCGTCGTTGAGCACCCAGCCGGCCATGCCGGTGTAGTAGCCGTCGGGATCGTCAAAGGTGATGCGCTGGGCGTCCGGGTTCGTGACCACCGCGCCGAGAGCGTCGCCCACGGGATAGACGGGCACCGCCGCCAGCAGCGCCGCGGCTTCATCGCCAGAGGCGACGCGGACATTGGAGATCCACACCTTGTCCTCGCCCTCGGCGGAGAAGGCGTCCTTGACGTAGCTGAAGGTGACCTCGTGCGCGCCCGGCTCCAGCGCCAGCGCCCAGCTGGTCCAGGCATGCTCGCCGGAGAAGCATTTGACCTCCGTGCCGTCTATGGAGATAGACAGCATGTCGAAGCCGGCCTCGACGGAGGTGCGGAAGTCGAAGGCGAGGACGTCGCCCTCGTTGGCGGTCACCTCGACGGATGCCTGGGATACGGTGTCGTCCACGCCGTCGTTGGAGGAAGCCAGCGCCGTCCGCCCGTCGATGTCGGCAGGGAGCATGGGGAAGATCACCCCGTCCTCAGGCGCGCGAAAGGCGAGCGTGCCCCCTTCGGCGTTGCCCGCGGCGGTCAGCACCTCGGCGGTCACAGTGGTCGGCTTCGGTTTGGGAAAGGCGTCCAGCGCCTTGGTCTCGGTGTATTCCGGGTTCAGGAAGTAGTCGAACAGCGCGGTGAAGCTGCGGGTGCTGGTCTGCGCGCCGGATTCCACCACCGCCACATTGCCGAAGCGGTCCACCACTATGCTGGTGGGAATGGTCTCGATCTGGAAGACGTCGGCCAGGTTCACTTCGGTGTCGCTGCCCACCGGGAAGGTCAGGCCGTGGCTGTCGGCGTAGGCCTGGAGCTTCTCGGTAGTGTCGTTGGGCTCCACGGACAGCCCGAGCACGGCAACGCGGTCGCTGTACTGCTCATAGGCCTGCTCCATAAAGGGGAACTCCATCTCGCAGGGCGGGCACCAGGTGGCCCACAGGTTGATGAGCACCATGTCGTGGTCCTTCAGGGCTTCGGACAGCGTGAAGCTGCCCCCGTCGATGGTCGCGACGGTGAAATCGGGCGGCGCCTGACCCAGCGTCTCCGCCATTGCGGGCAGGCTCAGCAGCGCCGCGAGCAGCAGCGCGATCAACATTTTCTTCATAGGAATACCTCCTTTTTCTTCGCTATTATACCAACTCCCGACGCAAAGCGCAAGTATATCCCCGCGGGGGGGGTGTACACAATAATTCTGTCTAAAATGGCGGGACGCGGCAGGGGATGAAGCCGGTGATGTCGAATAATAAGCACTGACCCGTGATGATGGGGAGGAAAGGCAGGGTTTAAGCATGTTTTATTTTCTGTTGCCGACACTGATGTCCTACAATGTCATACTCATCGCGGCGGCGGTGATCCCCGCCGTGTTCCTGATGGTGAAGGTCTACCGCTCGGACCGGCTGGAGAAGGAGAGCCCCTATATGCTCTGGGCGCTGGTGCGGGCGGGCATATTCTCGTCCCTGATCGCCATGGTGGCCGAGCGCGTGCTCAGCGGGGTGCTGGACATGACCGTGCGCGACCCCGGCCTGTATCAGGTGCTGCTGTACTTTGGCGTGGTGGCCTTCTCGGAGGAGGGCGCGAAATACTTCATGCTCCGTCGCGGCACCTGGAATTCGCCGGAGTTCAACTGCCAGTTCGACGGCGTGGTCTACGCCACGTTCGTCTCCCTGGGGTTTGCGCTTTGGGAGAATATCAGCTATGTGCTGCACTACGGCTTCTCCACCGCGCTGGTCCGCGCCGTCACCGCCATTCCCGGGCACACCTGCTTCGGCGTGTTCATGGGCGTGTTCTACGGCCTGGCCCGCCGCTACGAGAACCGGGGCCAGCGGGAAACCGCCCAGCTCTACCGCGTGCTGGCCGTGATCGCCCCCGCGCTGCTCCACGGCGCCTATGACTATATCGCCAGCATGCGCGCCGGCACCTGGGCCTTCGTGGCCTTCATCGCCCTGCTCTTCGCCGCCTCCTACGTGCTTGTGGTGCGTTTAAGCAGAGAGGACAGGTATATTTGAGGTTTCAGGCATTAGTCGAGGTACGGCAATCCTTTTTTGCTGCTGATAACAAATATCTGCTTGTATTTATTCAGTCCTGTTGTGATAAATTGGGATTTATCTGGGAGAATTAGGAATTAGGAATTAGGAATGAGGAATTAATAGCAGCTGCCGCGCGTTGTTGGGGCGGCCAATGGCCGCCCGCCATAT
>CADCAS010000013.1 GCA_902799465.1 uncultured Eubacteriales bacterium | reverse complement strand
TGCCAGAAATATTTCCTCTATCGCGTCTGTCAACTCTTCGTTGATGAAGTTCGCAAATTTCATATGGCTCGGCGCTTTCATGCCATCCAACAGCCACATATACCGTATGTCCGTCTTGCAGCACTTCACAAGATACCGCAATGACGCATAGCCATTCTCCATGAAGCAAAACAGTATGATCTTCAACAGCTTCACACCGTCGCACCTTTTCCGACCTATCTTGCTATCCTTCTTCACAAGAAATCTTCTCAGGTCAATGCGATCCATGATCTCGCTGAAGCTATACACCGCATCTTCTATTTCGATTATTTTTTCTATTTCCAGTGGCATTTTGAGCTGCCTCTTGGTAGTTTGTTGTTTCATCACCTTCATTCTACCACAAAGCAGCCTCGCTGTCTCCAGCTTGGCTGCTTTTCCGTGGGACTTTTTTTACAGCCCCGTGTTCGATGCCATTTTTCCTGTTGCCGGGCGGTTGAATGTGTGGTAGAATGCTATTATGACAGGATCTCCCGGCATTCTGTTCGGGCTTTGCTTGACCAAAAACATGAAGCAGATCAGGAAGTGATGTGCGTGACCCTTAAGAGAATCACCGCGCTCAATCTCAATGACGCCGTCAGGATTCAGGCGGAGTTCTTTCCCAAAGAGAGCGCAAGGGTGAATTACGAGGAGTCCATCGACGCACGACCGACTATGAGTATTATCTGCTCTATGAGGGCGATGACTGCGTGGGCATCACGGGGCTCTATCATTCTCCCGGAGACCGTGAAAACGCCTGGCTGGGGTGGTTTGGGATCAGAAAGGGCGCAAGAAGGCACGGCCGCGGCTCCGAGGCTCTGCGCCTGTTTGAAGAGATGGCCATTGCCAGGGGCTATCGGTTTGCGCGGCTCTATACCGGCGCGGTGGACAATGACGTCGCGATCGCCTTCTACAGATCGAACGGCTACAGCAGCGAGCCCTATTGCTGCGCGGAGGACCCCGCCTGTCAAAAGTGCAGGGTACTGATATTCTCCAAGGCATTGGATGGCCAGAGGCTGATCCCCTGGAGCAACCGAAATATCCACCTTACGGAGCAGTTCGCCAAGGAGGAATTGGGATCGGTCCGACGCGCTGACAGATGAACGATACTGAATACAGCGGGAGTACATCAAAATGACCTACAAGCTCATCGCCATGGATCTGGATGGCACACTGAACAATGACCAGAAGACGATCGACGCGCCCACGCTGCAAGCGCTCCTCTCCGCCCAGGCGCGCGGCATCCGTCTATTGCTGGCTTCGGCCCGTCCCCTCCCTGGCCTGTACAAGGAGAGGGACGCGCTCGATCTGACTGCCCACAACGGCCTTCTGATGGCCTATAACGGCGGCCTGATCGTAGAGGCCGGGACGGGAAAGCACCTCGCTGCTTGCTCGATGGAACTGGAGCAGACCAAATCCATACTGCGCGAACTGAAGCGCCTCTCCGTCACGCCGATTCTGGACGACGGGAAGCAGTTTTACGTCGAGGACGCGGACGGATATATGGTCCAGTACGAATGCTGGAACAATCGGATGGCCTGCTCCGTCCTTCCCGATCTTGCGGAGCGCCTCCCCTTCTCCCCCTGCAAGATCCTCATGTCGGTCGAACCGGGCCTGCTCAGGGAGGCGCAGGCGGCCATCGCGTCCTTCCTCCCTCCCGCACTGACGGTGGTCCAGACCGCGCCCTTTTATCTGGAGGTGATCCCCGCATCGGTGAACAAGGGCGAGGGACTCCGCTCCGCCTGTCGCAGCGCGGGTATCGACATCAGCCAGACCATCGCCTTCGGCGATTCTCAGAACGACATCGAAATGCTCAGGGTCGCGGGCGTGGGCGTCGCCATGGGGAACGCCAGCGAGGATGTGAAGGCGGCGGCAGATATGGTCACGCTGTCGAACAATGAAAACGGCATCGCCGCGGCGCTGGAGAGGCTGCTGTGACATCACGCGACAATGACAGGAGGAAAAAATGCATTCCTTTGAAGGAAAAATCGCCGTCGTCACCGGCGGCGCGCACGGCATAGGCAGGGCGATTGCCGACGCCTTCCGCCAGAGAGGGGCCGCGGTCCACATCATCGACATTCAGCCCGGGGACTGGTTCGTCGGCGACGTGTCCGACAAGGCCGCCCTGGAGCGCTTCGCTGAATCCGTCATCCGCCAAAGCGGGCATGTGGATTTTCTCGTCAACAACGCGCTGCCCCTCATGAAGGGCATTGAAGCTTGCAGCTATGAGGAGTTCCAGTATGCCCTGTCGGTGGGTGTGACCGCGCCGTTCTATCTGACAAAGCTGCTGACGCCTCACCTGTTCGCGGGGGCGTCGATCATCAACATCGCCTCGTCCCGCGACCGAATGAGCCAGCCGCAGACGGAGAGCTACACCGCCGCCAAGGGCGGCATTGCTGCGCTGACGCACGCCCTGGCGATCAGCCTGGCGGGAAAGGCGCGGGTCAACAGCATTTCTCCCGGCTGGATCGACACCACGGGTTCGGACATCGGCGGGGCCGATGCCCGTCAACAGCCCGTGGGCCGGGTCGGAAAGCCAGAGGATATCGCCGCGCTCGCCATGTTCCTCTGCTCCGACGAAGCCGGGTTCATCACCGGCGAAAACATCTGCGTCGACGGAGGCATGACCCGGCTGATGATCTACCACGGCGAGCACGGGTGGCGCTTTGAATGAGGGCCGTAGCGCACTGACGTGATAAACTGGATTTGATGAAATGACTGGGAGGTCGTTCCCAAATTGCTTCAAATCGGTATTTCTGCTGTGACGTCAGCCATCCCATTTTGCACAAAGCATAACAAATACCATCATTTTTCCACCAGCCGGAAGATTTATCCATACATTAACATTTGTGCCACATTATACGTACTTTAGACCTGAAATATCAAAATTTAACGCATTAGCAAAGCAATGTGATATTGACTTTGAGCCGGATCGTGTTATAATGCGTATCAAACACAGAGGAAAGGTGGGAATAGATATGAAGCGCATGAATACTTCCACGCAGACTGTCTCCCGCCGCGAAATGTCCTCTGCCATTTCTGCCAATAATGCTGTGCGATTTATCTTCGCGCAGCTGTTTTTTGCGTTTTTCAGCTTTTCGCCGATACCCGTCTGAAGAATCGCGGACATGGATCACTGGTTCATTGAAGCGGCTCTCCGGATGGGAGGGCCGCTTTTATGATACATTTTTTATCAGGAGGAACCGAATCATGAAGAAGCTGCTTGCCATCCTCGCCGCCGTTGCCCTCTGTCTGGGCATGACTGCCGTTGCCGAAGCGACCTACATCGTGGGCGTGTGCCAGCTGGTGCAGCACCCCGCGCTGGACGCCGCCACCCAGGGCTTCCAGGACGCGCTGACCGCCAAGCTGGGCGACGCCGTCACCTTTGACGTGCAGAACGCCTCTGGCGATTCCAACACCTGCTCCACCATCGTAAACTCCTTCGTCTCCAACAACGTCAACCTGATCATGGCCAACGCCACCCCCGCGCTGCAGGCCGCCGTGGCCGCCACCGGCGACATCCCGATCTTGGGCACCTCCGTCACCGACTACGCCACCGCCCTGGACATCGACGACTGGACCGGCGCGACGGGCATGAACGTCTCCGGTACCTCGGACCTCGCCCCGCTGGATCAGCAGGCCGCGATGCTTCATGAGCTGTTCCCCGACGCCAAGACCGTGGGCCTGCTGTACTGCTCCGCCGAGCCCAACAGCAAGTACCAGGTGGACGTGATCACCGGCTATCTCACCGAGCTGGGCTATGAGACCGCCGAATTCACCTTCGCCGATTCCAACGACGTGGCCTCCGTCGCCCAGTCCGCCTGCGACGGCTGCGACGTGATCTACATCCCCACCGACAACACCGCCGCCTCCTGCACCGAGGCCATCCGCAACGTCGTGGAGCCCGCCGCCAAGCCGGTCATCGCCGGTGAGGAGGGCATCTGCAAGGGCTGCGGCGTGGCGACCCTGTCGATCAGCTACTACGACCTGGGCTGCGCCACCGGTGAGATGGCCTATGAGGTGCTGGTGAACGGCGCGGACGTCGCCACCCTGGACGTCGCCTTCGCTCCCAACGTCACCAAGGAGTACAACGCGGAGCTGGCCGAGCTGCTGGGCGTGAGCATTCCCGAGGATTACGTGGCGATTGAGGGATAACCGTCGTAAACAATGGACAATGGATGATGGAAAATGGACAATGAAGGACTGAATACATCATTTTCCATTCTCCATTTTCCATTCATCTGATACTGGAGGCAACGACCTTGAACATAACCTCATTACTCAACGCCCTTCCCGGCGCGGTGGCCCAGGGCCTCATTTGGGGCATCATGGCCATTGGCGTATATATCACCTACAAGGTGCTGGATCTGGCGGACCTGACCGTGGACGGCAGCATGGCCACCGGCGGCGCGGTATGCGTGATGCTGATGCTGAACGGCGTCAACGTCTGGCTGGCGCTTCTGTGCGCGGTGCTGGCGGGCATGCTGGCGGGGCTGATGACCGGCATCTTCCACACCGTCATGGGCATCCCGCCGATTCTGTCGGGCATACTGACCCAGCTCTCGCTGTATTCCATCAACCTGGCCATCATGGGCTTCAAGGCCAACCAGGGCATCAACGTCACCAAGTACGCGCTGATCGTCAGCCAGCGCAACGTGCGCTCCGTCGGGATGGAGAACCCCATCGTCATATCCCTTGTCATCCTGGCAGCGGTGATCGGCCTGCTGTACTGGTTCTTCGGCACGGAGCTGGGCAGCTCCCTGCGCGCCACCGGCGCGAATGCCTCCATGAGCCGCGCCCAGGGCATCAACACGAACGTCTGCAAGATCCTGGGCCTGATGATCTCCAACGGCATCGTGGCGCTGTCCTCGGCGATGCTATCTCACTATCAGGGCTTCGTGGACGTGAACATGGGCCGCGGCGCCATCGTGATCGGCCTGGCCGCCGTCATCATTTCGGATGTGCTCTTCGGGAAGCTGTTTCGCAACTTTGCGTTGAAGCTGACCGGCGTGGCTATCGGCGCGGTGATCTACTACATCGTCATACAGGTCGTGCTGTGGCTGGGACTGAACACCAACCTGCTGAAGCTGCTCTCGGCCCTGGTGGTGGCCGTGTTCCTCGCCGTGCCGCATTGGAAGGCGAACATGAAAGGGGGCGCGGGACATGCTTGAGCTCGTGAACGTGCGAAAGACCTTCAACCCGAAGACCGTCAACGAGAAGGTGGCGCTGGACGGGCTGAACCTGCGCCTCGCGGACGGCGATTTCGTGACCGTCATCGGCGGCAACGGCGCGGGCAAGAGCACCATGCTCAACGCCATCGCGGGCGTGTGGCCCATCGACAGCGGACGCATCGCCATCGACGGCTATGAGCTCACCCATCTGCCGGAGTACCGCCGCGCGGGTCTGCTGGGGCGGGTGTTTCAGGACCCCATGACCGGCACCGCCGCGACTATGCAGATCGAGGAAAACCTGGCCCTCGCCGCCAGACGGGGCCAGAAGCGCACGCTGAAGATCGGCATCACGCGGCAGGAGCGCGAAGCCTATCGGGAAAAGCTGAAAAAGCTGGGCCTCGGCCTGGAGGACCGCATGACCGCGAAGGTGGGCCTGCTCTCCGGCGGGCAGCGGCAGGCGCTGACGCTTCTTATGGCGACGCTCAAAAAGCCCAAGCTGCTGCTGCTGGACGAGCACACCGCCGCGCTGGATCCCCGCACCGCCCAGAAGGTGCTGGAGCTCTCGGAGCAGATTGTGACCGAGAACAACCTCATGACCCTGATGGTCACCCACAACATGCGCGACGCCATCCGCTACGGCAACCGCCTCGTCATGATGAACGAGGGCCGCGTGATTCTGGACATTTCCGGGGATAAAAAGAAGCATCTCACCGTGGAGATGCTCATGGACGCCTTTTCCGAGGCCAGCGGCGAAGCCTTCGCCAACGACAGGATATTATTATCATAGCAGAGGAATTGCGTATGCAAATGGAATTCGTGCGGAAGATGCCGCTGCCCCAGGAGCTGCTTCGGGATTATCCCATCGGCGAGGCCATGAAGCGCCGGAAGGCGGCGCGGGATGGGCAGATCGCGGACATCCTCACGGGCAGGGACGACCGGCTGCTGCTGATCATAGGCCCCTGCTCGGCGGACCGGGAGGACGCGGTGCTGGACTACATGCACAGGCTTTCAGAGGTCGAGGCGGAGGTCCGCGAAAGGCTCCTGATCGTGCCCCGGGTATACACCAACAAGCCCCGCACCAAGGGCGTGGGCTACAAAGGCATGCTGCACCAGCCCGACCCGGACAAGGGCGAGGACATGCTGGCGGGCATCATCGCCATACGGGAGCTGCACACCCGCATCCTGAAGGAGACGGGCTTCAGCTGCGCCGATGAGATGCTGTATCCGTCCAACTACAGCTACCTCTCCGACCTGTTGAGCTACGTGGCCGTGGGCGCGCGCTCGGTGGAGAATCAGGAGCACCGGCTCGTGGCCAGCGGTCTGGGCGTGGCGGCGGGGATGAAGAACCCCAGCGCCGGGGACATCACCGTGATGATGAACTCCATCGCCGCGGCGCAGAGCCCGCAGGAGTTCATCTACCGAAGCTGGGAGGTGCACACCCCCGGCAATCCCCTCGCCCACGCCATATTGCGGGGGTTCGTGGACAACTTCGGGCGCTCCCATCCCAACTACCACTATGAAAACCTGTGGGAGCTGCTGGAGCTCTACAGGGCAAGCGGGCTTCAGAACCCCGCCGTGATCGTGGACGCCAACCACAACAATTCCGGCAAGCGCTACATGGAGCAGATCCGCATCTGCAAGGACGTGATGCACAGCCGCGCGCTGTCCGAAGACATCCACGGCCTGGTCAAGGGCCTGATGGTGGAGAGTTATCTGGAGGACGGCTGCCAGAAGCCCGGGGAGGGTGTCTACGGCAAGTCCATCACCGACCCCTGCCTGGGCTGGGAGAAGACCAGGGATTTGATCTACAGGCTGGCGGAGTATTGAAAGACGGGCATTTGCCCGCCTTTTTCAATCCAGTCGTTCCAGCATGTTATACCCCTTTGCCCGCAAAAAGCCCTCCACCTCCATGATGTCCTGGGTGCGAAGTATGGCCACGGGGCGCTTGCTCAGGCTCGAATAGGTCACATAGAGGTAGTCCAGGTTCACGTTCCCCCGGCTCAGGGTCTCCAGCAGCGCGTTCAGGCTGCCGCATTCGTCCCCGATCTCCGCCGCGGCCACGGTGTCCACGTGGCAGAGGTACCCTGCCGCCTTCATGCAGGCCATCGCGGCGTCGGTGTCGCTGACAAGCATGCGTATGATGCCGAATTCCGCGCTGTCGTTGGTGACCAGCGTGTTCATGTTGATGCCCGCGTCCGCCAGCGCCTGGGTCACCTGATGCATGGCCCCCTTCTTGTTCTCCGCGAATATGGATAGCTGCCTGATCACGACCCCATGCCCTCCTTCATCGATTTCACATATTGATAGACGCTCTCCGGGGCGTCTTTTCCGTGCTCGGCGATCAGCCGCACGATGGCGCTGCCTACGATGGCCCCGTCGGAGAGGTCGGCCATCCGCTTCGCCTGCGCCGGGGTGGAGATGCCGAAGCCCACGGCGCAGGGGATGGACGTGTTCTCCCTCACGAGCCTCACCATCGCGCCGATGTCGGTGGTGATCTCGCGGCGAACGCCAGTGACCCCCATGGACGACACAATATATAGGAAGCCTTCCGCCTCTTGCGCGATCATGGCGACGCGGTTTTCGCTGGTAGGGGCAATGAGGCTGATGAAGCTCAGCCCGCGCTGACGGCAGGCCGGGGCGAACTCCTCCTTCTCCTCAAAGGGCACGTCAGGCAGGATCATGCCGTCAATGCCTACCGCGACGCATTTGTCACAGAAGCGCTCGATGCCGTAAAGGCGCGAAACCTTTGGTTTCGCGGTCTGGTGCTTTGCGCCAGACTGGCCTGGCTGAATCGAAGATTCAGGCAGGCCACCGTAGGAATAGACCACGTTGGCGTAGGTCATGAACACCATCGGTACTGTCACGTCTCTTCGCAATTCCTGTACCAGTTCAAAAATCTTGTCGGTAGTCACCCCGCCCTTGAGCGCCCGCTCGTTGGCGGCCTGGATCACCGGGCCCTCGGCGGTGGGGTCGGAGAATGGAATGCCCAGCTCGATGAGGTCCGCGCCGCCTCTGACCGCCGCCCGCACGCAGGCCGCCGTGGTCTCAAGGTCCGGGTCGCCGCAGGTAATGAAGGCGATGAACGCCTTGCCGTTCTGAAAAGCGCTTTCGATCCTATTCACTGATGTTCTCCCCCCTGTAGCGGGCGATGGCGGCGCAATCCTTGTCGCCCCGGCCCGAGATGTTGATGACCATGATCTGATCCTTCCCCATCGCCGGGGCCAGCTTCATGGCGTGCGCCACGGCGTGGGCCGATTCGATGGCGGGGATGATGCCCTCCATGCGGGACAGATACTCGAAGGCGTTCACGGCCTCGTCGTCGGTGACGGGCACGTACTCCGCCCGCCCGGTGTCGTGCAGCCAGGCGTGCTCCGGGCCGATGCCGGGATAGTCGAGCCCCGCCGATATGGAATACACCGGAGCGATCTGGCCGTATTCGTCCTGGCAGAAGTAGGACTTCATGCCGTGGAAGATGCCCAGCTTGCCCGTGGCGATGGTGGCGGCGGTCTCGAAGGTGTCCACGCCGCGCCCCGCGGCCTCGCAGCCGATGAGCCGCACGGATTTGTCCCCGATGAAGTGATAGAACGCGCCGATGGCGTTGGACCCGCCGCCCACGCAGGCCAGCACCGCGTCGGGCAGCCGGCCCTCCTTCTCCAAAATCTGCTGCCTGATCTCCCGGGAGATGACCGCCTGGAAATCACGCACGATCGTCGGGAACGGGTGCGGCCCCATGACGCTGCCCAGACAGTAGTGGGTGTCGGATATGCGGTTGGTCCACTCCCGCATGGCGGCGGACACGGCATCCTTCAGCGTGCCGGTGCCGGTCTCCACCGGGATGACCTCGGCGCCCAGGAGCCGCATGCGGTACACGTTCAGCGCCTGCCGAACGGTATCCTCCTTCCCCATGTACACCACGCATTCCATCCCCAGCAGCGCCGCGGCGGTGGCGGTGGCCACACCGTGCTGACCTGCGCCGGTCTCGGCGATCAGCCGGGTCTTGCCCATGCGCTTTGCCAGCAGCGCCTGGCCCAGCACGTTGTTGATCTTGTGCGCGCCGGTGTGGTTCAGATCCTCGCGCTTTAAGTAGATTTTCGCGCCGCCCAGGTCCGCGGTCATGCGTTTGGCGAAGTACAGCCGACTGGGACGGCCCGCGTATTCGTTGAACAGCTCAGTAAGCTCTGCCTGAAACGAGTCGTCGGCCTTGGCTGCGTCGTAGGCGGCCTCCAGCTCGATCACGGCGTTCATCAGCGTCTCCGGGATGTACTGTCCGCCGTGGATGCCGAAGCGCCCGTTGGGATTGGTCATGGTCATTTCCTCCTAATGCGCGTCTCGCGCCGCGTTCACAAACGCGGCCATCTTTGTATAATCCTTCACGCCGTCCGTCTCGGTGCCGCTGGACACGTCCACAGCAAAGGGATGGAGGGCTTTGATGGCCTCCGCCACGTTCTCCGGGCCAAGGCCTCCCGCCAGAAAAAAGGGGCGCTCGAAGGCCTTCAACAGCGACCAGTCGAAGGCCGTGCCGGTGCCGCCCGGGCCGTTATCCAGCAGGATGTAATCCGCGGCGCTCTTCATCGCCCGTTCCAGATCCGCGGGACTGTCCACGCGGAATGCCTGGATCAGGGGCCTGTCCGTCAGCTTTCGCAGCGTCCGGATATAGTCCGCGTCTTCGCCGCCGTGAAGCTGGGCGATGTCGATGACGCCGCCGTTCAACAGCGCCGCCACGGCCTCCGGGACCTCGTTGACGAACACCCCTACCGCGCGGATACCTGTATCCAGTCCCGCGCGCAGGGCGCTCGCCCGCTCGGGCGCGACATAGCGCCTGCTCTTTCGGGCGAACACAAAGCCGATGTAATCCGGCGTCAGGGCGTTGGCCCATTCGATGTCGCAGGGCCGCGTCAGCCCGCACAGCTTGATCCTCGTCATGCCGTCCCTCGCAGTTCCGCGAGCTTCGCCCGCCTGTCCGCCGCGCGCATCAGCGTCTCGCCCACCAGCACCGCGTCCGCGCCCATCTCCCTTGCGGCCCGCACGTCGCCCGCGTCCCGCACGCCGCTCTCGGATACGAACAGCACATCCCGCGGGATCAATGCCCGCAAACGTCGGCTGTTGCCGGTGTCCACGCTGAAGTCCTTCAGATTCCGGTTGTTGACCCCCACGATCCTGGCTCCGGCCTCCAGCGCCATCTCCACCTCCGCCTCGTCGTGGGCCTCCACCAGCGCGGAGAGGCCCAGCCCGTCGCAGATTTGGATATAGTCCTTCAGATACGCGCCGTCCAGTATCGCGCAGATCAGCAGCGCCGCCGACGCGCCCAGCAGCTTCGCCTCATAGAGCATGTACTCATCCACGGTGAAGTCCTTGCGCAGACAGGGAACGGATACGCCCTCGGCGATCTCGCGCATATAATCGTCCCGCCCCAGAAACCACTTCGGCTCGGTCAGAACGGAGATGGCCTCGGCCCCCGCCGCCGCGTAATCCCGGGCGATTTCGAGATACGGAAACTCCCGGGCGATCAGGCCCTTGGACGGCGACGCCCGCTTGCACTCGCAGATAAACGCCAGATCCTCCCCGCGAAGCGCCCGTTCAAAGGCGAAGTCGCCCCTGGGCAATTCCATCGCCGCGCGCCGAACCTCCGCCATTGGTGCGACCGCTTTCGCCGCCGCCACCCTCTGACGGGCGTGATCCGCCAGCTGATCCAAAATGCTCATGCGTCCTCCTCCGGCCGGTTGCTGACCGCTTTGACCTTTTCGAGGGTGGCCATGGCCCTGCCGCTGTCGATCAGCTCGCCCGCCAGCTGTATGCCCGCCGCGAGGCTGTCGGCCTTGCCGTTAAGGTACAGTCCCGCCCCGGCGTTCAGCAGCACGGCGTTGCGCCTGTGGCCCTTCTCGCCCCGCAGGATCGCCAGGGTGATTTCGGCGTTCTCCTCGGGGGTGCCGCCCAGCAGGTCCGACTTCTGGCAGCGCTCCATGCCGAAGTCTTCGGGCTTGATGATATAGGACTTGAACCAGCCGTCCTTGAACTCGCAGATGTGGGTCGGCGCGGACAGGCTGATCTCGTCCAGCTTGTCCATGCCGTAGGCCACCATGCCCCGCTTCACGCCCAGATTGATGAGCACCTGTGCCAGCGGCTCCACGAGATAGTCGTCATACACCCCCAGCAGCATCGTCCGGGGCGAGGCGGGATTGGTCAGCGGCCCCAGGATATTGAACACGGTGCGAAAGCCCAACTCCTTGCGGATCGCGCCGACGTACTTCATCGACGTGTGATATTTCTGCGCGAAGAAGAAGCACATGCCTGCCTCGTTGAGCATCTCCACGCAGCGCTTCGGGCTCTGCCGGATGTTGATGCCCAGCGCCTCCTGGCAGTCCGCGGTGCCGCACAGGGACGACGCGGCCCGGTTGCCGTGCTTGGCCACCTTCACGCCGCCTGCAGCGCACACCAGCGCGGCGGAGGTGGAGATATTGAAGCTGTGGGCGTTGTCGCCGCCGGTGCCGACGATCTCGAACACCTCCATGCCGGTCTCCACCTTCGTGGCGTGGTCCCGCATGGCGGCGGCGCAGCCTGCGATCTCGTCGGTGGTCTCGGCGCGGGCGCTCTTGGTGGACAGCGCCGCCAGGAACGCCGCGTTCTGTGTGGGCGACGTCTCGCCGGACATGATCTCGTTCATCACGGCATAGGCTTCGTCGTAGGTCAGATCCTCCTTGTTCACGATCTTCACGATGGCTTCCTTAATCATGGTGCTGCCTCCTCACAGTTCGATGAAGTTTTTGAGCATCCGCTTCCCGTCCGGGGTCAGTATGGATTCCGGGTGAAACTGCACGCCGAAGGTGGGATGGTCTCTGTGCTGTACGGCCATGACCTCGCCCTCCGACGTCATGGCGGTCACTTTCAGGCATCCGGGCAGGGTGGCCGGGTCCGCGGCCAGGGAGTGATACCGCGCCACGGGCACGGTGTCGGGCAATCCGATAAACAGCGGACAGTTCAAGTCCAGCCTGGCGTCGGACTGCTTGCCGTGCATGAGCCGCCTGGCATAGGTCACCGTCGCCCCGAAGGACGCGCAGATGGCCTGATGCCCCAGACACACGCCCAGGATGGGGAATTTGCCGGTCAGTAAACGTGCGACCTCGACGATGTTCCCCGCGTCCTCCGGCCTGCCCGGGCCGGGGGAAATAATGATGCGCTCGGGATCCAGCGCGACGATCTCTTTCACCGTCAGTTCGTCGTTACGCACGACCCTGATGTCAGGATTGAGTTCCCCCACAAGCTGATAGAGATTGTAGGAAAAACTGTCGTAGTTGTCGATCAGCAGTATCATGAATCCACCTCCCCCGCCTGCTCCAGCGCGTTCATCACCGCTTTGGCCTTGTTGATGCACTCCTGATATTCCTTCTCGGGCACGGAATCCGCCACGATGCCCGCACCGCTTCGGACGAACACCCGCCCGTTCTTCTTCCAGGCGATGCGTATGGCGATGCAGGTGTCCATGTTGCCGGTGAAGTCGATATAGCCGATGGCCCCGCCGTAGATGCCGCGCTTGTTGTTCTCCAGCTCGCCGATCAGCTGGCAGGCCCGCAGCTTCGGCGCGCCGGAGAGCGTGCCCGCGGGCAGCACCGCCTCAATGGCGTCCAGGGCGTCCCTGTCCCCGCGGATCTCGCCCCGCACGGTGCTTCCGATGTGCATGACGTGGGAGAAGCGCTCGATGCTGTGCAGCTTTTCCACCTTCACCGTGCCGAATTTGCTGATCCGCCCCAGGTCGTTTCGGCCCAGGTCCACCAGCATGTTGTGCTCGGCCAGCTCCTTCTCGTCCGAGAGCAGCTCCGCCTCCAGCTCCGCGTCCTCCGCGTCCGTCCTGCCCCGTGGCCGCGTGCCCGCCAGCGGGAAGGTGTGCAGCACGCAGTCCTCCAGCTTGACCAGCGTCTCGGGCGACGCCCCGGCCACCTCCACATCTGTGCCGGAGAAGTAGAACATATAGGGCGACGGGTTGATGGTGCGCAGTATGCGGTAGGTGTTCAGCAGGCTCCCCTCAAAGGGCGCGGACAGTCGGTTGGACAGCACGATCTGGAAGATGTCGCCCTCCCGGATGTGGCCCTTGGCCCGCTCCACCATGTCGCAGAACGCCGCCTCGTCAAAGAGCTGCTCCACGGGGCCGGTCATGTGCCCGCCCGGCTCATCGCGACGCTCGCCGTTCAGAATCAGCTCCCGAAGCTGCTTCAGCGCCAGCGCCGCCTTGTTGTAGCCGGTCTCCACGTCGTCCAGCCGCATGTTGACGATCAACACCAGCTTTTGCCGGAAGTGGTCGAAGGCGATCACCTTGTCAAACAGCATCACGTCCACGTCCTGAAAGTGCTCGGAGTCCTCCACGTCCATTTTGACGGAGGGCTCGCTGTAGCCCAGATAGTCGTAGGCGAAGTAGCCCACCAGCCCGCCGGTGAAGGGCGGCAGTCCGGGCAGGCGGGGGCTTTTGTAATCTAATAGGATCTGCCGAAGCACCGACGAGGGGTCGTCTGTGCGCATCCGCAGGCTGCCCGCCTTTAATTCCCCGTCCAGGCAGGTGACGTCCATGACCGGGTCAAAGCCGAGGAAGGTGTAGCGTCCCCAGCGCTCCCGGTCCTCGGCGGATTCCAGCAAATAGCAGTGCGTGGAAACGCCCTTCAATATGCGCAGGCATTCGATGGGCGTCAGCCGGTCTGAGAGCAGCTCGCAGCTCAGCGGCAGCACCCGGTATGCGCCGGACGCGGCGTAGCGCCGGGCCTCCTCCAGACTCGGGAATATCTTCATCTGCGTCACCTCCATGATCGTACTTCTCCGTGGTCCGCGGATCACAGCATATAAAAACGCCCCTGACAGTGTTCCTGTCAAGGACGAATAAATCAATTATCCGCGGTGCCACCTTGATTTCACGGGATCGCCCCGTGCGCTTTGCGGGATACCTGCATATCCCCGGCAACTGACGTATGCCCCACGTCGCGTGATACTCTGCCCATGGCATTTCCCCGCGCCCTCAGCGGTCCATTTGACGGTTTGTTTCCTGCCCGATTCGCAGCATCGCGGGCTCTCTGTGAAGGCATCGCCGCCGTTATCTCCGCTTCAACGGTTTAACTTATTAAATTGGTGTGATTATAGCATCCGACGCAAAGGATGTCAAGCCTTTTTTTCGTGCGTAATGAAATATTAACAACACATGGAGTTACCATCTGCCCATGCGGAAGGGGTCAAATTGAATGAAAGTGGAAAGCGGAGCCTTAGAATCATTCTTTACATCGAACGGTGGACAGGTCCCAGTCCCCGGCGCTATAATAATGTCATCTATGTTGAGGGAGGCTGCATCGTATGTCTGGCAGGCGCGTCGGGAGCGGGTCTGAAAAAAAGCGGCGGCTGGGAATCCATGAGACGACGCTGGAGAACGACATTCGCTACAGGGGACCTCTGTCCCCCACGCATTTCAAGGTGCTGGGCTGGCTGTGCATCGTGCTCGCGCAGGTCGCCATGATCATCCGGCTCGGAGGCTATGCCGACGCGAGCGTCGCCGCAAGCACTGCCTCCCTGCTGAGCGTCCTGGATAACGCCGACGGACTTGCGCTGGCGTTTCTGCTCATCGTCAACTTCGCCCAGCTGCTCAACGCCCATGACGGCTATCGAATACAGCTCCTGATCAACGGCACGGCGATGGCTGGCGTGTGCGGGCTCTACTATCTGATATTCTACCGCTATCTCGTGGGCGGCCTGGCTGCGTTCCTTGTACAGCCGTCCGAAGCTCTTCCCGCCGTCAAAAAGGTGGTCGGCCTGTTCCTGCCCTACGGCTTCTTTTCCTTCAACATCTTCGTCGACCTGTTCCTTTGCACGCTGACGATGATCTTCCTGAACTACAACCCGGGCCGCGTGTTCGTCGGGAAGGCGCGCATCTGCTTTCGTCTGCTGGCGCTGCTGCCCACGGCCTACGAGGTGGGCTGCATGCTGCTCAAGCTGCGCGCCGCGCGGGGCCTGCTTCAGATTCCTGTGTGGGCTTTCCCGCTGCTGACCGTAAAGCCGCCCATGACCTTTGTGCTGTTCGTGGTGCTTGCACTGTTCGTAAAGACGCGGGAGCTCCGCTTCCGCCGCCACGGCAAGACCCACGAGGAATACAAGGCGTTTCTGAAGACCCGGCGCAACGCCTGGAACTTCTCCGTGTTTCTCGCCATCATGCTCGTGCTCTTCAGCGTCCTTGATGTGGCGGTGCTCTTGGGTCTCTCGCTGACCGATGTGAAGCAAACCATCACAGCCCATCATCAGCAGGCATTGATGGAGGCGGCGTCGGAGGCGGATCAGACAGCACAAGGAGATCTTGAAGCGGCGCTTGAACAGATGCGGCAGGCGCTGGAGCAGGACGCCGCCGTGCCCATGGACGCCGTAGCCAATTCCGAAGCCGCAGATGCCGCGAATCCCGCTGAGGACCAACTGTCAAAGGAGCTGCTTATGGCCTCGCTCGACTCGAGCATACGAATGGCGGTAGCCGTCGGCTTCGGCGGTTCCATTTACCTGATATTCCTGGCCCCGGTGGTGCTGCTGTTCTCATATACGCGCAAGCCGAAGAACCGCCTGGTGGACGCCCTGATCCCGGCGGCGGGCGTGTTTCTGAGCCTGCTCGTGTACATCGAAGGCATTCACCAGCTGCTTGGCCATCTGCCCATTCAAAAGGTGAACCTGCATGAAATGATAGACACGGCCAAAATGTACATGTCCATGTTTAAGTAATCACATCCGGCCTGTGAAAAGGAGCGCCAACAAATGATCGATCTGCTGCGAAGCCATCGTGCAAAGATCCCCTATCTCGGCGACATGCTGTTTTCCATACTCACCTTTCCGGTTGTATTCACCTTTATGCAAAAATGGATTGCCGAACAGAGGGACGCCGACACGGTCATCTGGCTCTGTGCGATGTATGTCACGCTGGGTCTGGTCCACCTGTTTCGCGCCTTCCGGCTGCGCGAACGATCCAGGTCGGCGTTCATCGCCCATCTGGTCTATTGTGCCTTCCTTGTGCTCAGTGGCGCGGTGTTGGCCGCAATCGGCATCCCCGAGACCGGATTTATCTGGTACGCCATGCCGTTCTGGGTCTGTATGCTGTCGGAGCGGGTGTTGGACATCGTGCGAAACCGCCGGGTTTGGCGCATCCTATTCAACTTGGTCGCCATATTGCTGATACTCTCCTTTGCGTTCGGCGTGACCGACATGTTCGCACTGATCAGCGTGGGGCTGACCGCCTCGTTCGCCTCCCTGCTGACCATCATGGTCCTCATCTTCTCCCAGATCCGTTTGGATATCCTGAAGGAGATCGTCCGCAAGACCTATGCCATCGAGATTATCTTCGGCCTTCTGGTCATGATGGTGTCATTCTCCAATGTGCTGATATATGTCGACACTTCGTTCGAGTCCTTCTGGGACGCCCTGTGGTACTGCTTCGCCATCGTGACGACCATCGGCTTCGGCGACGTCACCGCCGCCACCGGCATCGGACGTTGCCTCAGCGCCATTCTCGGCATCTACGGCATCGTCGTGGTCGCCCTCATCACCTCCATCATCGTCAATTTCTATGGAGAGATGAAGAAAAATGAGGCCGACTAATGGACTCTGAACTGATCAGTCCCGATCATGGCAGTCAAAGTTGATAATGATAATAGGGAACGATCTCTCAGTCGCCGACGAAGTCAGTGACTGAGAGGTCGTTCCCCTTAAGCTTTATTGTATGATTTAAGAGCACTTCCAAATGAAGTGCCCTTAAATCATGTGGTACACCATCAGGGGCTCGAACCCTGGACACCCTGATTAAGAGTCAGGTGCTCTACCAACTGAGCTAATGGTGCTCAACTCAACGATATATATGATACTCTGAATAAGGTTAATTATCAACTGGCAGCACGGTAAACTTTGCGTTATTCTGTATTTGATGGATGATTCTGAGGGAGAATAGATAGGCGCGGAGGCGCAGTATATTGTGAGGAGGTGTTTTTCATGGCTCAGAAGAAGCCCAATGTCAGCATCCGGTGCCGCGTTTCGAGCTGCGCTTACAACTGCGGGGAGGACGCCTACTGTTCCCTGAACGCGATCCAGGTGGAGCCCTGCGACGGCTGCAAGTCGGGCAGACCCGCCGACGAGAGCATGTGCGGCAGCTACCGGCACGAGTGACGGTCCGGGGCGAGGGAGGCGACTCCCTCGCCCCATTTTCCATAAACCCCTTCCCCATCCCGCGCAGACATGGTATAATAGACGGGCGACAAACCACAGAAGCGAGGTATACCATGGAGAAGCGGGAATTGGCGGTCAATTTGAAGCGCGAGGGGCACAACTGCTGTCAGGCGGTGCTGGCAGCCTTCGCAGACGAGACGGGGCTTCCGGAGGAGACGCTGGACGCCATGGGCGCGTCCTTCGGCGGCGGAATGGCCACGATGGAGGCCACCTGCGGCGCGCTGTGCGGGGCTCAGATGGCGCTGGGGCTGATGGTGTCCCATGGGCGACCCATTCCGGGCATGGCGCGGACGCTGCTTCGGGATTTTGAATCGAGGGCGGGCGCGCTCCAGTGCCGGCAGCTCAAGGGTATCGATACCGGGAAGGTGCTGTGTCCCTGCGACGACTGCGTTCGCTTCGCGGTGGACGCGCTGCAGCACGTCCTGGAAGGGCTGGCATAAGGTATATATTATCACTATAGATACCGATAGTCATAATATATAGCTCATATACCACTTGATTTAACCTCAATGGGGTAAAATAATGTGGCAAGAATCATAAGGGAGACAGAGAGCATGCCGATCAAGATCCCCAACGCGCTCCCCGCGACGGAGACGTTGGAAAACGAGAATATATTCGTCATCACCGAATCGCGGGCCATCAGCCAGGACATCCGCCCGCTTCACATACTGGTGCTGAACCTGATGCCCACGAAGATCGTCACGGAAACCCAGCTGGCCCGTGTACTGGGCAATACGCCTTTGCAGGTGGAGCTTGAGCTTTTGCAGGTCAAGAGCCACGAGTCAAAGAACGTGTCCCAAGACCACATGCTTGCCTTCTACAAGACCTTCGACAAAGTGCGGGACAACCGCTACGACGGCATGGTCATCACCGGCGCGCCGGTAGAGCATCTGGCCTTTGAGGAGGTGGACTACTGGGACGAGCTTTGTGAGATCATGGACTGGTCCAAGACCCACGTCCACTCCACCTTCCACATCTGCTGGGGCGCGCAGGCGGGGCTCTATCACCACTACGGCATCCCCAAGCAGCCGCTGCAGCAGAAGCTGTTCGGCGTGTTCGAGCATCGCGTGGAGCGGAAGCAGAGCATACTGTTCCGGGGCTTCGACGACGTGTTCATGGCCCCACACTCCCGCCACACCACGGTGCTGCGGGAGGACATCGAGGCGGTCCCGGCGCTGAAGATCCTGGCCTCCTCTTACGAAGCAGGGGTCTATGCCCTCCACACCGAGGGCGGGCGTCAGGTGTTCATCATGGGCCACGCTGAATACGACGCCGACACGCTGGAGAAGGAGTATCTGCGGGACAAGAACCTGGGCCTGCCCATCGAAGTGCCCCGCAACTACTACCCCAACGACGACGACACCCAGCCGCCGCGGGTCACCTGGCGCGGCCACGCCAATCTGCTCTACTCCAACTGGCTCAATTATTTCGTCTATCAGAACACGCCCTATGATCTGAACGAAATCAAATAGTTTTCCCGGGAAAAGGATCGGCTGCCGCTCCTTTTCCCTTTTTTTACACCTTCGCCTTGACGGGCGGGGCGTCCATCGACTATAATTTAGGTGCGGTTTCCGCGCGTCTGTGGTTGAAAGTCGATGCCAGTCGCAGGCGAAACGATCCACGTAACCCGGGAAAATTCCGGTGAGCATGGTGCGGCTTAGATGTAAGTCCTGCCCGTCCACGGGCGGAGAGCTGTAGTAGTGGGGAGGCCATTGCCTTAGGAGCGAACCAGCCGGCAGGCGAGTGTGGGGTCAAAGACCAGGTCAGGCGCGGAAATCGTTTTTGAAAATACCCTGAAACCGTGATTTGTTCATAATGAGTTGATAAAAGGCTGGTATATTGTGTCCGAGGCAGGTCGGCCTTTGATCCAATCCCCCCTCAACCTTCTCCCCTTCCTTATTATGGATCACGGATTCGCTCTCCCTTCGACGAATCACAAAGGCGCGGACCTGCCTTTTTCGCGCCTTTTTTATTATGAGTATGCTGCACTTCATCTACAATCCACGGGCGGGCCACGGCGCGGCGGCGCGGGCGCGGGCGGTCATCGAGCCGATGCTCCGGGACATCCCCCACGCCTTTCATGAAACCTTTCAGGAAAAGCACGCGGTGGCGCTGACGCGCGCCCTCCGTCCCGATGGGGATATGCTGGATGTGGTCGCCATGGGCGGCGACGGCTCGCTGCACGAGGTGCTGAACGGGCTTGCAGATCCCGCGCGGACGAGGCTGGGGCTGATCCCCTGCGGCAGCGGCAACGATTTCGCCAGCGCCGCGGGCATTCCCTCTGATCCCGCGGCAGCGCTGCGGCTAATCCTGGAGGGGCGAGCGAAGTATACCGATTACATGGAGTGCTCCGGCGTGCGGGGCATCAACGCCATCGGCACCGGGATCGACGTGGACATACTGCGCCGCTATGCCCGTATGAAGGTGCTCAGAAGCTCCCTCGCCTATCTTTTTTCGCTGATCACCACCGTCATGACCTATGTGCCCCGGCGTTTCCGGGACGTGACCGGGACAGCGCCCGTAACCCATGAAGCGTTCATCGCCTGCGCCGGGAACGGGCGGAGCTTCGGCGGCGGCATTCCCATCTGCCCGGACGCGGTTGTGGACGACGGCCTGCTGGACGTGGTGATCGTGGACGGCATCCGCAAAAGCGCCATCCCCGCCGCCTTTCTCAAGCTGATGCGCGGCCGGGTGGCGGATCTGCCCACCGCGCAGACGGACCGACGGCCTGCGCTGAAGATCGCCTCGGACTCGCCCATGCCCGTGCAGATCGACGGGGAGATCTACGAGGACCTGCCCTTCGATGTGCGGGTGGTGCACGATGTGCTGCGGGTGTACAGGCCGTGATGAATTGAAAAGAACGGACGTTCATGTGACGTCCGTTCTTTTGATAGCTTGTAACTGTTCAGTTCTGCGACAAACAGAGACTTGGCAGGCTGCGGGGGACGACCTCTCAGGAAGGGGAGCCAAGGCTGACGCTCTGTCTTCCTCTTGGCTCCCCTTTCAGGGGAGCTGTCGCCGACGAAGTCGGTGACTGAGAGGTCGTTCCCCGTTGTCTCGGACAATCTCCACTTATCACAGCAGAACTGAATAGATACGATAGCTTACAGGTTTCCCCGCAGGAAGTCCACCACGATGCAGACGGCCTCGCGGACCATGTAGTGGAATCGTGTGTGGCCGGTGTATTCGGCAGCGATGCCGTAGGCGGCGGTGAGGCCCGCCTTCTGGGCGATGCGGGTGGCGCGCCAGACGTGGTAGTTGTTGGTGATGATGCCCACCCGAGCGGCAGGATCGTCCATCAGCGCCATTGCGTTGCGAATGTTTTCGATGGTGGCGGTGGAACGATCCTCCATGAGGATGCGGTCCTCGTCGACGCCGCGCTCCACCAGCTGATCGCGGATGCACTGCGCCTCGCTCATGGGCTCATCGGAGCCCTGGCCGCCAGTAGCGATGATGCGGGCGTCGGGGTGGTCGTCCAGGCAGGCTATGACGGCATTGAGCCTGCGGCGCAGGGCCGGGCTGGGGCCGTCCGGGTCCACCCGCGCGCCCAGCACGATCAGGTAGTCCATGTCCGGCGGCGCGGAGGCGCTCATGCCGGACACCACCAGGCCCTCCAGCGCCAGCAGCGCCGCCAGTCCCGCGCACAGCAGCACCCGCCAGCCCGTGTGGACCCAGGCGGGCAGGTCGCTTCGCTCGCACAGCAGCCCGCAGGCGATGAACAACACGCCCAGCGCGGGCCACATCAGGCTCATGCTCAGCCCCAGCCGTGAGGCGTGCCACAGCACGAAGTAATAGGCGATACACGCGACCCCCACCAGCAGATAGAGGCCCTTGAGCAGATGCTTCATATCAGGAACAGACCTTTCCCCTGTCCTCCATCGCCTCCAGCGACACGCCCCGGGTGTGGGGCACCATGCGCCAGGAAGGGGGCGGGGTCAGGCAGGCGTAGATATTGATGGGCAGCCAGGTGATCAGAAACAGCGGGAACAGGACGATGGTCGGACCGCAGCCCTTTATAAGCAGCCCCTCCCACTTGAGCATCACCGCCGCGGCGGCCATGCACAGAAGCCACAGCACGGCCACATAGGCCGCGCCAAACGCCGCCGCCAGCGCCAGATGATCGACGATCAGCGGCCCGTAGGCGATCACCGACGCCACAGCGGAGATGATGCCCATATAGTTCATCAGATTGCCCAGGAACAGGCAGCCGATGTCCAAGCTCCAGGGGGTGGCCTTTTTGAGAAGCCTGACGGCGTAGCGCCGGGTACATTGCAGCGAGCCCGCCGTCCAGCGCCGCCGCTGTATCGCGGAATCCCGCAGGGTGACGGGCTGCTCGTCGTATACCACGGCCTCCGGCATCCAGCCGATGCGACAGTCGTTCAGCGCGCACTGGCCGGTGAACTCCAGATCCTCGGTAAGTGTGTGGGTGTTCCAGCCCAGCCGCCGCGCCAGCCTGTCCGTCAGCATGAAGCCCGTGCCGTTCAGATGACAGGACAGCCCCAGCCGCGCCCGGCTCTCGTTGAACACACGGCTCATGAACCAGTAGAATATCGACGTGCCCCCGGCGACCCAGCTGTCGAAGGGGTTCTTGCTGTCCCGGAAGCCCTGGGCGGCGTCGTAGCCCGCCCGCACGGCGTTGTTGACCGAGCGCATGAAGCCGGGGTCTACCAGATTGTCGGCGTCGAAAACGCAGTAGGCGTCGTATCTCCCGGTGGCGCTGAGCTGTGCGAAGGCCTGTCTGAGTACGTCCCCCTTGCGGGATACCGGCTCCGGGCAGCTGAGTACCTTCGCCCCGGCCCTCAGCGCCGCGTCCTCGGTGTCGTCTGAACAGTTGTTCGGGACGACATATATGTCCAGCAGCTCCCGGGGATAGTCCTGTCTCATGAGCGAATCCACCAGCCCGCCGATCACCGCGGACTCATTTCGCGCGGGAATCACCGCCGCGATCCGGGTGGTCGCCGCGCTCTCCGTCAGCACGTACCGCTTCCGGGTGATGAAGCCGCCCAGGCTGGTGATGACAAAGTAGACCGCAAACACCGCCCCCAGCAGTCCGCACAGCGTCAGGATCACATTCATCGGCAACATCCTTCTGTAGCTTCAATCGTCATGCGTTTTCGTCGATGTACCGGCATGCGGCCAACGCGGCGGTGGCCCCGTCGGCCACGGCGGTGGTGAGCTGGCGCACGCCCTTGGAGCGGCAGTCCCCCGCCACGTAGACGCCGGGGGTCCGGGTCATACAGCGCTCGTCGGAATCGAAGTAGCCGTAGCTGTTCAGCGCCGCCAGCGCCTCGAAGGGCTCGTTTTCAGGGATCAGGCCGATGGCCACGAACAGGCCGTCGCAGGGAACCGTCTCCCTCTGCCCTTCCCGCTCGATCTCCACACCGGTCAGGGCGTCGCCTTCGGTCACCAGCCGCGTGAGCTTCGTCCCGGTGATGAGGCGGACGTTGGGCCGGGCAAACAGCAGATCCTGGAGCTTCTGCTCGCCGGTGCATCGCGGCAGGTCCTGGAGGATGGTGACGCTTGCGCACTTGCCCGCGAGCAGCAGCGCCTCCTGCAGGGCCGAATTGCCGCCGCCCGCCACGCAGACGGACTTGCCGGTGTAGAAGTCGCCGTCGCAGACCGCGCAGAACGAGATGCCCTCGCCCACCAGCTCCTCCTCCCCCTCCAGGCCCAGCATGCGGTGCTTGACGCCGGTGGCCAGCACCACGGCGCGGGCCTCGTACAGTCCGCCCTCCTCGGTGGCCACCACCTTGAAGCCGCCCCGGTCCTCCACGGAGACCACCTTTTCAAACTCGATCTCCGCGCCCTGTGCCAGGATCTGCTCCAGGGTCCTGTCCGCGAACTCGTTGCCGCTCATTTGCAGGGTGCCCGGGTAGTTTTCCACCTTGGGCGAATGGGTGATCTGCCCGCCGAAGCCCGTCTTTTCGATCACCAGGGCGCTCTTGCCGTTGCGCAGCGCGTACAGCGCCGCCGTCATGCCGGCGGGCCCCCCGCCGACCACGATGATGTCATACATGGATGCTTGCCTCCAGAGTCGAAATGTATCTGTCATCATGCAAAACACGGACGATCAACGATCGCCCGTGTTTGCTCTCGTTCTTACGGGGTCAGACCCGCTGCATCAGCCAGCCCTTGATGTCGGACACGCCGCGGTATTTCTCGAAGCTGTCGCCGTGGGTGAGCACCAGGGTGGGCGCCTGCTTGACGCCGTACTTCTCCACCAGCTCGCGCTCGTCGCCGGCGTTGACGGCGGTGTAGGCGATGCCCGCGCGGTCCAGCAGGGCCATGGCGGCCTTGCAGTTGGGGCAGGTAGGCGTCTTGAACAGGATTGCGCCGTCGCCCATCACGGGAGCGGGCTCCTCGATGGGGGTCACGATGTGGATGATGGTGTCCTGCTTGACAGCCTGCTCGGCCTCGGGCTTCATCAGCGGGGTCGCGGGTTCGCAGCAGCCGCGCTCATAGGCGGCCTCCAGCGCGGCGTCCAGGTTGGTACGCTCGGGCAGCGGACCGGTGTGGGTCAGCGTGGAATGGCCGATGTCGTAGACCTTGCGGTCCTTGAACTCCTGGGCCTTGCCGTCGTTCCAGTTCTGCACGGGGCGATAGTAGCCGGTGATGCGGCTGTAGACCTCGGTCTTCTTGCCGCAGATGGGGCAGGTGTACTGCTCGCCGGTGAGGTAGCCGTGGTCGCGGCAGACGGAATAGGTGGGGCTCAGCGTGTAGTAGGGCAGCTTGTAGTTCTCGGCGATCTTGCGCACCAGCGTGGACGCGGCCCTCCAGTCCGGCAGCTTCTCGCCCAGGAAGGCGTGGAACACGGTGCCGGAGGTGTAGAGGGTCTGGAGATCGTCCTGGATGTCCAGCGCGGAGAACACGTCCTCGGTGTAGCCCACGGGCAGGTGGGAGGAATTGGTGTAGTAGGGCGTGCCGTTCATGTTGGCGGTGACGATGTCCGGGAACTCCTCCCTGTCGTGCTTGGCGAAGCGATAGGCGGTGGACTCCGCCGGGGTGGCCTCCAGGTTGTAGAGGTCGCCGTACTGCTCCTGATAGTCGGACAGGCGCTCGCGCATGTGGTTGAGCACATCCTGGCTGAACTTCTGGACCCGCGGGTCAGACATGTCGGCGCGCAGCCATCTGGCGTTCAGGCCAGCTTCGTTCATGCCGACCAGGCCGATGGTGGAGAAGTGGTTGTCGAAGGTGCCCAGATAGCGCTTGGTGTAGGGATACAGGCCCTGCTCCAGCAGCTTGGTGATGACGGTTCGCTTGGTCTTCAAGGAACGGGCCGCGATGTCCATCAGGTTGTCCAGGCGGCTGTAGAACTCGGCCTCGTTCTTGGCCAGGTACGCGATGCGGGGCATGTTGATGGTCACCACGCCCACGGAGCCGGTGGACTCGCCGGAGCCGAAGAAGCCACCGGACTTCTTGCGCAGCTCGCGCAGGTCCAGCCTGAGACGGCAGCACATGGAGCGCACGTCGGAGGGCTCCATATCGGAGTTGATATAGTTGGAGAAGTAGGGCGTGCCGTACTTCGCGGTCATCTCAAACAGCAGCTTGTTGTTCTCGGTCTCGGACCAGTCGAAGCTCTTGGTGATGGAATAGGTGGGGATGGGATACTGGAAGCCGCGGCCGTTGGCGTCGCCCTCGATCATGACCTCGATGAAGGCCTTGTTCACCATGTCCATCTCGCGTTTGCAGTCGCCGTAGGTGAAGTCCATCTCCTTGCCGCCCACGATGGCGGGCAGGTTCTTCAAATCGTCCGGCACGGTCCAGTCCAGCGTGACGTTGGAGAAGGGCGCCTGGGTGCCCCAGCGGGAGGGGGTGTTGACGCCGTAGATGAAGGACTGCACGCACTGCTTGACTTCCTTCTGGCTTAAGTTGTCAACCCGAACGAATGGGGCGAGGTAGGTGTCGAAGGAGGAGAACGCCTGCGCCCCGGCCCATTCGTTCTGCATGATGCCCAGGAAGTTCACCATCTGGTTGCAGAGGGTGGACAGATGGCTGGCGGGAGAGGAGGTGATCTTCCCGGGCACGCCGCCCAGGCCCTCCTGGATGAGCTGCTTCAGGCTCCAGCCCGCGCAATAGCCGGTGAGCATCGAGAGGTCATGAAGATGGATGGCGGCGGTGCGATGGGCCTCGGCAACCTCCTCATCATAGACCTCGGAAAGCCAATAATTTGCGGTGATGGCGCCGGAGTTGGACAGTATGAGTCCGCCCACGGAATAGGAGACCGTGGAATTCTCCTTGACGCGCCAGTCGTTGATCTGGAGGTAGTTGTCCACCAGATCCTTGTAGTTTAACAGGGTGGAATTGATATTGCGCACCTTTTCGCGCTGCTTGCGATAGAGGATGTAGGCCTTGGCCACGTCGGCATAGCCGGATTCGGAAAGCACCTTTTCCACGCTGTCCTGAATGGACTCGACGCTGATCTTTCCATCGACCACCTTGTGGTCAAAGTCAGCGGTGACGCGCAGGGACATCAGCTCGATCACGCTGGGATGAGACTGACGCTCGGTGGCGTCGAAGGCCTTTTTGATGGCCGCGCTGATCTTATCTATGGAAAAATCCACGACCTTGCCGTCGCGCTTTGTAACCTGGTACATCGCTTGGTTCCCTCCATTGTTCCTTATTGTGGTTCGCGTATATAGGCTAACACAAAATATTGTGGTTGTCAACGGCCGGTATGTCAATATATTGTGTACCGTATGTGACAAAAAGTTTATATATTGATTCTATGTTTTATCCCGAACAGGCGGTTAAATTTCCTGGGCGGGGTCAGTCCAGGCCCCGGACGGCGGTCTCGGGGACATACCTCCGCCCAAGCTCGGCCCATTTGAGAAGCGTCTGCTTGTCCGGGGCCTGGAGATCGGCGTAGGGCACGGTGTCCCGGTCCGTAAAGGGCTGGAGGAACCAGCGCCGCGCGCCGCGGATCCATTCGCCGATGGCCTCGATATCCGCGTCCCGGTGCAGCTGCGCCACCACGGTGGTTCGGAACTCATAATCCGTTGCGTTCTGCATCAAAAGCTGCACGCTTTCCCGGATGGGCGTCAGGTCTATCGCCTTCAGGCCGCATGTGAGCGCGTAATGCCTGGGGCTGTTCTTCACGTCCATGGCCACGTAGTCTGCCAGACCCTCCGCAAGGATCTCGGCCAGCATGCCGGGATGCGCCCCGTTGGTGTCCAGCTTAACCTTGAAGCCCAGCGCGCGGATGTCACGCATCAGGTCAGGCAGCTCCCTTTGCAGGCACGGCTCGCCGCCGGTGATGGCCACCCCGTCCAGCAGCCCCTGCCGCTTCTTCAAAAAGGCCAGCAGTTCCCCCGTCTCCATCAACGCCGGGGCCGCCCCCGTGGCCAGCTCATAGTTGTGGCAGAAGGGGCAACGAAAGTCGCAGCCGCCGGTGAACACCGTGCAGGCCACGTGCCCGGGATAGTCCAGCAGGGTCATCTTTTGCAGACCGTACAGCTTCATGCGCGCCTCCTGTGGTGGGATTGAATTATAACTTATCAGAGAGTGGAGAGTAAAACAGCGGGCTGACGCCCTCTCATACCATTCGCGCCAGCCGCCATTTAACTTCCCGCATGCTCTACGATAAATCAACAGGTATACTTCACTCCGCCCCCGCGAGGACGTCCGCATTGCGCAGGGCGGGGTCGGTGATGGCGTCGTTGATAAAACGGGCGTGGGCTTCAAGGCTGTCGGAGTCGGTGCGGGACAGGCCCTGCTCAACCGCCTCCGCGATGACGTCGCGGGCGATGTCCTCCATGACCCTCTGCTTCTCTGAGGCGATGTCGGGCTCGTTGCCGGTGGTGACGAGGTACTCCAGAAGCTCCGCCAGCAGGCTCAATCGGGTCAGGCGCCGCATGGCGCGGAAGCGCCACTTATAGAAGGGGCGATAGGTCTCGTTCAGCAGGAACACCGTCGCCATGGCCCGGTCCGCGAAGTCGATGACCGCCAGCTGGGCCGCGCCCGCCTCCCCGTGTCCGAGGCAGCGAGCGTAATTGTACAGCCCGGACTGGGCCATCAGCATCATGTTCCCGGCCAGCTTCTTGCGGCGCACGTCGAGGGGATAGCGCCGAAGCCTGTCCCGTATGGTCGTGACCTCGCCGCTGCCATCGTAGAACAGCGCTCCGTTCACCGCCTCGGCCAGCGCGTGCTCGGGCAGGGACATCCACTGGCCCAGGGTCAGTATGCCGTCCGGCGCGCCCAGCTTTTCCGCGAAGTATTCCCCCGTCCTGAGCACCCCTCGCCGGGGGCCTCCCGCAGGCGGGATGAGGCCCCGCTGAAGGCCCATGAAGGTCTTCGGCAACTTGGCATAGGCACGCTCCAGCAGGAAGGCCGTGCGGCGGTCCACCGTATCCTCGCCGGGGATGAACAGGCAGAAGCCCGGCTCGAAGTCATGGTCCCGGGACAATTCGTCGTCGAAGCCAAAGCACTCCGACCCCGGCCCCGTCAGCCCCGCCGCCGCAAGCGGCAGAAGTCCGGGGAATTCCTCCCGCAGCATGGGCAGGCCGTACTGCTCCCAGTAGGCCCTTGCGATGTCAATGCCCCGCATAGATCCGCTCCGCCTCCCGTCTGAACGCCTCTGCGTCGGCGAAGTAGCCGTAGTAGTCGAAGCTGGGGGCGCACTTCTCGCAGACGAAGGCGTAGTAGCCGTCCCGGGGCGCGTCGCTCTTGCGAAGCAGCGCAGCGGCGCGTTCCACCCATTCACAGATGGCCCGCTCCCCCGCTTCCATGCCGTCGCGCCGGGCGATGAGGTCGGCCAGGTTCAAGCAGGTGACGGCCTGCTCCAGTTCGCCGTTGGGCACTTTTCCCATGATGTCCATGGCGTGGGCGTACAGCGCCTCCGCCTTGTCGAAGCGATCCAGGCTTACGCAGGTCAGCGCCATGTTGTTGTAGAGGCCGCCCAGGAGCTCCGGGGACGCGCCGGGATTGGCCTCGTAGGCCGCGCGCGCCCGCCTGAACAGCTCCAGCGCCCGCGCGTTCTCCCCGAAGGCGTTCAACGCCGTTGCGATGTTGACGCAGGTGGTGCCCTCGGACACCGTGCCGCCGAAGTCCAGCCGGTCCAGCAGTCCAAGCGCCTGCTCCGCGGCCTTCAGCGCCTTGTCCCGCTCGCCGGTCTTGCGGTGGTGGCCGATGAGCTCGTTGAGGATCATCAGTTCTCCCCGCTCGTCCCGGCCCAGCCGCGCCTCCTCCAGCCAGTAGCGCAGGTGGCGCTCCACGCCGGGATAGTCCCGCCGGGACATGTAGTCGTCCACCTTCTCCCGGATGCGCTGCTGGGGCACCGGGCGTATGGCATCGTGCTGGGTCATCGGACAAGCGCCTCCCGTCAGAATAACCAGCCCGCGTATTTCCCGGGCTGGCACCTTGCCTAATATATCATAAATCTTTGGCGATGTCCAGATGACAACGCAGATTTCACAGGGCGTTCGGTTGCACAGCGCATTGACATCCAACCAAGATGCTTATATAATAATGTTGTGAAACCTTTGAATCAGCGGCCGCGGCACAGTGTAAGCGGAATCGGTCTGAGGCAAGACGGGGATTTCCGGTATAATACAACAGGATAGCCACCGTCCCGGGGAGAAGTGAAAGGAATGTTGGAATATATGCAGGCAATGAACAGAGCGATCGAGAAGGCCTTCGCCCACAGCGAGAACGACAGCGGCATCGACGAGCTGCTGACCTGCATGGGCGAAGAGCTGGGGTGCAGGCGCATCAGCATCTTTGAGGAGAACGAAGAGGGCTCCTGCGACAATACCTACGAGTGGTGCAGGCCCGGCGTGGTGCACGAGCGCATCCTCCTGCAGCACGTCGCCATCGCCCAGTTCGACACCTGGCATGACCGCCTCGTCAACCGCGAGACCATCGTGGTGCGCTCTGCCGAGGACCTGCGCGAGCACGACCCGGACGTGTACCGCATGTTCACGGAGCAGCAGATCGACGCCGCGCTGGTGACGCTGCTGGCCTTCCACGGCAATACCTTCGGCTTCTGCATCCTGGAGGACCCCGCTGAGGAGGTCATGGCGGACGCCGCCGTGGTGATGCCGGGCATACGCTACATCCTCTCCTCGATGATCTACAGCCGCAACCTGGTGGGCAAGCTGCGCCGCATGGGCTATATCGACACCCTGACCGGCGTGGGCAACCGCGTCTCCCTCCACGAATACCTGGAGCAGCTGGACCGCGGGCGCTCCGTCAGCGCCGTGGCGGTGGACGTGATCGGCTGGGACAACGCCGAGGGCAGGCTCCCCTATCTGGAGAAGGAGCAGACCCTGATGCGCGCCGGCGAGGTGCTGACCAACCTGTTCGATTCCGAGCACGTCTTCCGGGTCTCCACCGGCGAGTTCATCATCATCGAAAACGGTGTGAGCGAGGCGGCGTTTGAGGCCGACATGCGCGGCATCCGCAGCCTGTTCCGGGAGCACAATCTGCTGGCCTCCGTGGCGGGCGAGTGGCACGCGCAGTTGGCCGACTCCATCGACGCGCTGATCTCCGCCATGCACGTGAAGGCGGAGGACGAAAAGCGGGTCATCCTCTCCCACCGCGGCAAGACCGCGCCCCGCGAGGACGCCCCCGCCGAGGCCGGCGACCGGGCCGAGATCAGCCTGCCCCACGGCGACGGCTTCTTCCGCATCGCGGACCGCTTCCTGGCGGACCTGTTCGAGGACTCCATGCTGTGCGTGGTGACGGACATCAACTACTTCAAGCTGTACAACGACATCTTTGGGCGCAAGTCCGGCAACCGCTTTTTGGAGACGGTGGCGGACCTGGTGTCCTCCGCGGCCAGAGCGCACAACGGCATCGCGGGCTATATGGGCGGCGACAACTTCTGCCTGATCGTGCCCGTGAAGACCCGCGCCCAGCAGGACGTGCAGCCCGTCATCGAGCAGTACTATCAGGCCCTGGAATACCCCGAGGGCTTCTCCCCCGCCCTCGGCGTCTATCTGTCGGACGACCGGAGGGAGAGCGCCATCACGCTCTACGACCGGGCGATGAGCGCCCTATCCGACATCAAGGGCGACTACATCAAACACATCCACTTCTACAGCTCCGAGCGCAACCAGCACCAGCGGGAGGACAAGCTGCTGCTGATGGAGGTCAGGCAGGGCCTTGCCAACGGCGAGTTCATCTTCTATATACAGCCCCAGGTCTATGAAAAGACCGGCAAGATCATCGGCGGCGAGGCGCTGGTCCGCTGGCGCCACGACGGGCGGCTGATTCCCCCCGGGCGCTTCATCCCCATCCTGGAAAAGACGGGCTACGTCTACACCGTGGACACGCACGTCTGGGAGTCCGTGGCGAAGTGGCAGCGCAGCCTCATCGACCGGGGCATACGGCCCGTGCCCGTATCCGTCAATGTGTCGCGGGTGGACTTCTACTTCACCGACATCGCCGAGTGCTTCATCGGGCTTGTGGAGAAGTACGACCTGCCCCCGGAGCTCATCGGCGTGGAGATCACCGAGAGCGCCTTCACCGACAACAACGAAACCATACTGGAGGCCATCGACAAGCTGTACCGGGCGGGCTTCCACATCCTGATGGACGACTTCGGCAGCGGCTCCAGCTCGCTGAGCATGTTGCACACCATGAATCTGGACGTGCTGAAGACCGATGTACAGTTCATGTCCAAGGACGCCGGCAACAAGCGGGCCGTCTCCATCGTGGAGTCCATCATCTCCATGGCCCACATGATCGGCATGAGCGTGGTCACCGAGGGCGTGGAGACCGAGACCCAGAAGGACAACCTCGTCTCCATGGGTGAGAACTACGCCCAGGGCTTCTACTTCTACAAGCCCATGCCCGTGGAACGCTTCGAGGCGCTGATCGGCGACCCGGACAACGTCACCGAGGGCTATAAGCGCAAGACCGAGAACTCCGCAACGCCCCTGCGCTTCAGGGAGATGATCCGCAAGGGGCTGGTCTCCGAGACCCTGCTGGACAACATCCTTCGCGCCGCCGCCATCTTCAAGGAGGAGGGCGAGGACATCTCCCTGATCCAGATCAACAACCAGTACGCCGCCCTGCTGGGCATGAAGCCCGGCGACGCGTACACGGGGCGCTTCGTCGATCATCTGGACACCGAGTCGGTGGAGAGCTTCCGCGACCTTTTAAGCCGCGCCAGCGCCCACACTCTGGGCGGCAGCGAGGGCGTGGTCCACTATCAAAGGTCGGACGGAAGCCGGGTCACCCTCAACATGCGCGTGTTTATGCTCTACACCCTGGACAACCATCGGCTGTATCTGTCGATGGTGGGATGACGGGGAAACATATGTCGTCTCTCAAGCGTATATAGGTGGATGTCTCCATCATTCGCCGCCATCTCCGTCCATTCACGGGGCTGCCTTTACAGGCAGTCCCGCGTTTATTGCGCGGTGTCCCGTTATTCCGGTGGATCGAAATACGAATTGCCTCCCATATTCGCATTGTATTGTTAATTTATATCAAAGAGTACTTTCTTTTTGGATGGACATGGTGTATAATCAATTTAATAAATAAGTCCCGATTTATTAGCTATAATTAACAAGGAGGGGATATCACATGGGACGCTTGAAGGCTGACGCCGTGGAGAAGATCCGGGAGATCTGCGGCAGGTACAGGGACGAGAACACGCCTCTGATGATGATTCTCAGCGACATCCAGAATGAGTACGGGTACATCCCGCTGGAGGTGCAGGAGATCGTCTCGGAGGAGACGGGCATCTCCGTGGCGGAGATCTACGGCGTGGTGACGTTCTACTCGTTCTTCTCGCTGGAGCCCAAGGGCCGGTTTGTGATCGGCTGCTGTCTGGGCACGGCGTGCTACGTGAAGGGCGCGCAGCAGGTGATCGACAAGTTCTCCGAGGAATTGGGCATCAAGCCCGGCGAGACCACCGACGACGGCATGTTCACGCTGGACGCCCTGCGGTGCATCGGCGCTTGCGGCATCGCCCCGGCGGTGAGCATCAACGGCAAGGTGTACCCCAAGATGACCGTCAGCCAGGTGCGCGAGGTCATCGCCCAGCAGTATCTGATCGTTGAGAAGGAAAAGGAAATGGAGGGTGCGACGGTATGATCAATACGGTTGAAAAGCTGAACGACAGAATCGCATCCTGTACCCAGTGCCTGGAGGGCAAGATCACCGGCTCCGACGGCAAGCGGCACATCGTGCTCTGCGGCGGCACCGGCTGTCTCTCCAACAACTCCGCCGAGATAAGGGCTAAGTTTGTGGAGGTTCTGGAGAAGAAGGGCCTCACCGAGCGGGTCACCGTCAACCAGGTGGGCTGCTTCGGCTTTTGCTCCCAGGGCCCGTTCGTGAAGATCTATCCCGAGGACACCCTCTACCGCCTGGTGAAGATCGAGGACGTGGAGGAGATCGTCTCCTCCGACATTGAGGGCGGCGTAGTGGTCGAGCGGCTTTTGTACGAGGAGCCCTCCACCGGCGAGAAAGTCAAGAAGCAGGATGACATCAATTTCTACAAGAAGCAGCGGCGCGTGGCGCTGCACGGCTGCGGCGTCATCAACCCCGAGGACATCAACGAGGCCCTGGGCATGGGCGCGTTCCAGGGCTTGAAGCGGGCGCTGTCCATGACCCGGCAGGAGGTCATCGACGAGGTGCTCGCCTCCGGTCTGCGCGGCCGCGGCGGCGCGGGCTTCCCCTCCGGCAGGAAATGGCAGTTCGCCTACAATTCCCAGAGCGACGACAAGTATGTGGTCTGCAACGGCGACGAGGGCGACCCCGGCGCGTTCATGGACCGCTCCATCCTCGAGGGCAACCCGCTGGCGGTCATCGAGGGCATGATGATCGCGGGCTACGCCATCGGCGCGCAGAACGGCTATTTCTACGTGCGCGCGGAGTATCCCATCGCCGTCAAGCGCCTGAAGATCGCCATCGCCCAGGCCCGCGAACAGGGCCTGCTGGGCAAGAACATCCTGGGCACCGATTTCAGCTTCGACTGTCATCTCAGGCTCGGCGCGGGCGCGTTCGTCTGCGGCGAGGAGACGGCGCTTCTGAACTCCATCGAGGGCAAGCGCGGCATGCCGCGTCCCCGCCCGCCGTTCCCCGCGGTGAAGGGCCTGTGGGGCAAGCCCACCATCATCAACAACGTCGAGACCCTGGCCTGCGTGCCCACCATCCTCCGCGAGGGCGCGGAGAAGTTTGCCAGCGTCGGCACCGAGCGCTCCAAGGGCACGAAGGTGTTCGCGCTGGGCGGCAAGGTCAACAACGTCGGCCTCGTGGAGGTCCCCATGGGCACCACTCTGCGGGAGCTCATCTACGATATCGGCGGCGGCATCCCGAACGGCAAGAAGTTCAAGGCCATCCAGACCGGCGGCCCCTCCGGCGGCTGTCTGACCGAGGAGTTCCTGGACGAGCCCATCGACTTTGACAACCTGGTGGCCAAGGGCTCCATGATGGGCTCCGGCGGCGCCATTGTCATGGACGAGGACAACTGCATGGTGGACGTGGCGAAGTTCTACATGGAGTTTATCTGCGACGAGTCCTGCGGCAAGTGCTCGCCCTGCCGCATCGGCACCAAGCGGATGCTGGAGATCCTCACCCGCATCACCGAGGGCCGCGGCACCATGGAGGATCTGGATGCCCTGGAGGAGCTGAGCCGCACCGTGAAGGCCAACTCCCTGTGCGCGCTGGGCCAGACGGCGGCCAACCCGATCAATTCCACGCTCTCCCACTTCCGGGACGAGTACATCGCCCACATCGTGGACAAGAAGTGTCCCGCCCATGTGTGCAAGAACCTGATGGAATACTACATCGACCCGGACAAGTGCATCGGCTGCGGCATGTGCCACAGGGGCTGTCCCGTGGACTGCATCCACAAGACGGACTACATCGCCCCCGGCCACAAGATGACGTCCTGGAAGATCGACCCGACCCAGTGCGTGAAGTGCGGCTCCTGCATCAGCGTCTGCCGGTTCGGGGCCATCGAGAAGCGCTAAAGGAGGTGTATGGAAATGCTGAATATCAAAATCGAGGGGATTCCCTATCAGGTTGAGGAAGGCCTGACCATCCTCGAAGCCGCCAAGGCCTGCGGCTATGAGATTCCGTCCCTGTGCACCTTCAATCATGGCGAGTGCAACCAGGGCTCCTGCCGTGTCTGTCTGGTGGAGGCCACCGGCGCGCGGGGTCTGGTGGCCAGCTGCGTGTATCCCGTGTCCGAGGGCATGGAGATCCGCATCGGCTCCCCCGCCGCCATCGAAGCCCGTCGGCACAGCGTGGAGCTGCTGCTCTCCAACCACAACAAGAACTGCCAGCAGTGCGACAAGAACGGCCACTGCGAGTTATTGTACGTCGCCCAGCTGACCGGCGCGCGGGACGACGCCTTCGCGGGCGCGCACTCCGAGACCTACATTGACCGCGTCGCGCCCGGCATCACCCGCGACACCAGTAAGTGCATCCTCTGCGGACGCTGCGTGGAGCGCTGCAAGAACGCCCACGGCCTGGGCATCCTGGGCTTTGAGAACCGCGGCTTCAACACCATCGTCTCCCCCGCCGAGAACCGCAGCTTTGCCGATTCCCCCTGCATCCAGTGCGGCCAGTGCGTCAACGTATGTCCCACCGGCGCGCTGATGGAGCACAGCGAGATCGACAAGGTGGACGCCGCCTTCAAGGCCGGCAAGCACGTCATCGCGCAGGCGGCTCCCGCAGTGCGCGCGGCGCTGGGCGAGGAGTTCGGCTACCCCATCGGCACGCCCGTCACCGGCAAAATGGCCGCGGCCATGCGGCGTCTGGGCTTCGAGCGGGTGTACGACGTCAACTTCGGCGCGGACCTGACCATCATGGAGGAGGGCACGGAGCTGCTCAAGCGCCTGACCGAGGGCGGCGTGCTGCCGATGATCACCTCCTGCTCCCCCGGCTGGGTCAACTACGCCGAGTACAACTACGGCGACCTGCTGCCGCACCTTTCCAGCTGCAAGTCCCCGCACCAGATGCAGGGCGCGATCATCAAATCCTGGTGGGCGCAGCAGCACGGCATCGACCCCAAGGACATCTTCGTGGTCTCCGTCATGCCCTGCACTGCCAAGAAGTTTGAGAAGGAGCGCGAGCAGGAGAAGGTGGACGGCATCCCGGATGTGGACGCGGTCATCACCACCCGCGAGCTGGCGCGCATGATCCGCAGAAGCGGCATGCTCTTCCAACGCCTGCCTGAGGAGCCCTGGGATCAGGACATCATGGGCGATTACTCCGGCGCGGGCGTCATATTCGGCGTCACCGGCGGCGTGATGGAGGCAGCGCTGAGGACCGTGTACTTCAAACTCACCGGCAAGGAGCACGATCCCATCGAATTCACCGCCGTGCGCGGCCACGACGCCGGCATCCGCGAGGCGTCCATCGACATCAACGGCACCGCCGTCAACGTGGCCATCGCCTCCGGCATGAAGTCCGCCAAGGTTCTGCTGGAAGAGATCCGCAAGGGCACCAGCAAGTACCAGTTCATCGAGATCATGGGCTGCCCCGGCGGCTGCATCAACGGCGGCGGCCAGCCCTATGTGCGCCCGGTGTTCCTGCCCAACGAGTCTGACGACATATTGGACACCTACAAGGAGAAGCGCGCTCAGGCCCTCTACAGCGAGGACGAGCGCCAGACGGTGCGCCAGAGCCACAACAACCCCCAGATCGCCGAGCTGTATGAGAAGTTCCTCGGCGAGCCCAACGGGCACCTGTCCCACAAGCTGCTGCACACATCCTATGCGGCGCGGGAGGGGTTCAACTAATCCGTTTCTTTATATCAAACGCCCTCGCGCGGTCGTGCGCGAGGGCGTTTTCATGGGGCTTGCAGCGGGTCACGTGTCGGTGCTGCCGCCTTCGAGCCACCGGTTCAGCCGCGTCGGACCGAACACCTGGTATTCGGCGAAGACGCAGACGGGGAGCGCGGCGAATATGTCCACAACGGAGTGCTGCTTGACAAAGGCGGTGGATATCGAAATGGCGACAGCAGAGACGACCATGAAGGCCTTCCAGAGCCGGTTTCCGTCCCTTCTGTGGCAGAATACCGAGGCGATGGCGACGGAATAGGCCACGTGAAGGGAGGGACACACCCCCGTGGGGGTATCAAAGGCATAGATGAACGCCATCAGCCGCGTCAGCACATTGTCCCGCTCGAAGCGCTCCGGGCGCAAAAGCTGCACGCTGGGAAAGAGGATGTAGACCACCATGGCCACCGCCTGGGTGAGCATGATGTAGCACTGCAGCCGCTTAAAGGACGGGATGTCGTAGAGGAAAAAGTACAAAAGCGACCCCGCCACGAGGAAAAACCAGTAGCAATAGATGATCAGAAAGCCCTCGTTGAAGGGAATCATATCGTCCAGGGCGCAGTGTATGACGTGGAGCCTCTCCGGGGGGATGAAGTTCTCCGTGAGGTAATACAGCAAAAAGTAGGCGATCCAGCCGCCCAGCAGCTTGACGTGGGCAAAGCGGGGCTCGTTCAGCCGGGACAGCCTGAATTCCCGATAATCTACGGCAGGTTTTTTCATGTAGACAGATCCTCGTCAGGGTTCGTTGGGCGGTTTAAGGGGTACTGGCGCCTGGGGATATTGGGATAAGGGACAACACTGTGTATCGGCAGGCTCCGCGCCATATCCGTGATGGCCTCCGTCAGGGCGTGGCAGACGCGCACCCGCTCCGCCTCGGGGCTGGCAGTGGGATCAAAGGCGACGGGCTTTCCAAAGCACACGCGCTTCAGCTTCGGCGCAACGTACATGGGCACAAAGTCGACGGGCTCGCCCGTCCGCCGCGCGTACATGGCGGCCAGGTCCACAAAGCCCTCCTGAAACTCCCAGACGATATCGTTGCAGGGAACATCCTTCTCCGGGAAGATGACGATGTGATCGCCGGCCTCCATGTGACGGATGGATTTACGCAGCGTGGTCATTACGCGGTAGTCCTTGTAGACGCCGACGCAGTGGGCGTTTGTCAGCACAGGGACGCAGATCGGCGCGATAATATAAGACAATATCCGGTAAAACCAGCGGCACCAGCGCGGCTTATGGGACCAGAAGTCCCGAAAGGCGTAGTCGGGCAGCGCCTTCAGGTCCATCATATCGGCGATGCACCAGATCGCGCGGGGAAAGGGCAGATAGAGCTCCGAATAAACCGGCCCGTAGGTGTGGGCGTGATTGCCCACGATGATGCAGGGACGCCCCTGCGGAAGGTTCTCCAAGCCCGTAAACTCTGGGGCGGGGCAGATCCTTCGCATCAGCGCGCAGGCAGCGCGGTAGCAATACCAGGACAGCTTTTTCATAGGATACGCCTGTTGATCTCATTTTGGCTTCACGTGTGACGCCGGCTTGGGTTCGTGGTATTCATAGCCCTCGTCGAAGCGGACCTCGTCCGGGGGAAGCTCCAGCAGCTCCGGGTGCTTCAGATAGTGCCGTATGTCCTTGAAGAAGCGGGCATAGTGCGCGCCGGAGCAGACGCGCTCGTCGATGGTCATGCCCAGCGGAAGGAACCGCTTCATGCGCGTCTGGCCGTTCTCCACCACGGCGCAGCGCTCCTCCAGGCCCATCCCCGCGAAGATACCCACATTGCCCCAGTTGTAGAGGTGGTGGTTCACATCCTGGAGCTGTATGGAGGCCATATTGGTGAGGAAGAGACCCACGTAGAAGGGCAGTTCATCCATCAGGACGCCGGGCGCGAGGCCGTAGCGGTCCAGCAGGCGGATCAGTGCCACGAACACGGTGGCCAGACCCGGCACGGCGAAGAGCACACCGAGCAGCTTTTCGACGAAGCCCGGCGTCTGGTCGACCCGGTTGGCCGCCACCGCGGCGTTCACGCGGTCCCGCACGTCGTAGACCGTATCCGTGAGATCGAACTTGATCTTCGCCACGGCCTCACCCCGGTCGATGTCATGAGGGTCCTTCAGCAGCGTGAAGGCGCAGGAGCAGTTGTTCCGGGCAAAGAGCTGCTTGTTCATGACGAAGCGGTTGACCTGGGGATTGCGGCCGATGGCGCGCACATAGGCGGCCATGATGATTTGCATGTAGGAGAGCTGTTCGCCCTTCTCCAACCTTTGCCGACGGATGTACTCCGCCAGCACCTCCAGATCTATCCTGTATTTCAAAAACACCTGCGCGTCGCAGCGCATGGGCATGACATAGGGGGTGATTCGCACGATCGGATCGATCCCCCTGATGCGCCTCCCGTCGGGTCTCCTGCCAAACATAGTATCTCCCCCCTGATGATCGCCCGGGTTCGTCCCGTCAGTCTATATTATGAGCTTCTTGCGCCTGACCCCGCGCGGACGGCGGCGCTTCTCACCCGGTCACGGCAAAAGCAAAGCTGACCCGGATTGCGCCGACCCATTTCATTATATAATGATTTGCCAATTTCTTCAACATACATTTGTTGTATGTTGGTTTTTAACTTGTATAAACATGCTTTTAAACTTCCCTCTCTCAACTCCAAGACTACAATCCGGCAGCCCCGCCTCGCCACGACCGTTGCATTCGGGCCGAGTCTGTGCTATAGTAGGAGCGAGCATGAACGACACGGAAACGCTCATGAAAGGAGCTTCAGATGATTCTATATTTCAGTGCCACAGGCAACACGCGCTTTGTCGCGCAGGGGCTGGCGGCACGGCTCGGAGACGAAGCGCTTGACCTTCTGGATAAGATCAGGCGTTCCGATTACACGCCCATTCAATCCGATGCGCCGTTTATCATCTGCGCGCCGACCTACGTCTGCGAAATGCCCCGCTTCCTCACCGCCTGGCTCCGCAGGACACCGCTGACCGGGAACAGGGACGTATACTTCATCTTCACCAGCGGCGGCTACGCGGGCATCAGCGGCGTGCTGGCCCGATCCATCGTCCGCAAAAAGGGTCTGCGCTACATGGGCTGCGCCAACCTCACCATGCCCCGCAACTACATCGCCAGCGACGCCTACCCGGAGCTGGAGACGGCTGAGATCGAGCGCAGGATACGTCAGACTAACGGACAGCTCGAGGCCATCGCGGCGTCCATCGAGCGGCAGGAGCGGCTCAGATCCCGCCACGTCTGGCTGTTTGAGGTGCTGATCACGCTGCCCTTCAACCCGGTATGGTCCCGCGTCCGTCAGGGTGTCCGCGATTTTCAGGCGACGGAGAAGTGCGTCGGGTGCGGGAAATGCGCCAGGGGGTGTCCGCTGAATGTCATCCGCATCGTGGAGGGAAAGCCCGTCTGGAACGGGAAGAGCTGCGCCCACTGCATGTCCTGCATCCAGAACTGCCCCGTGGAGGCCATCGAGTATGGGAACGTCACCCAGAAGAAGCAGCGATACCGCTTTGAGAAATACCGCTATGCCGTTCAGGATGACGGGCGGGTAAAGTAATCCGGCATTTGCTCAAAATTCTTTCCAAATCGCGCTTTCCCCTTCACAAATCGCCATAATTCTGTTATAATAGTGATGAAGCATATTTATGCTCAACATCAAAGGAGGAATTGGACTATGAAGAAGCTTCTCTCTGTTCTGCTGGCTGTGGTCATGCTGCTGTCCGTGGCGGCGTTCGCCGAGGGCGAGTACCGCGTGGCGATGATCACCGACTACGGCGACATCACCGACCAGTCCTTCAACCAAACCACCTATGAAGCCTGCAAGGCTTACTGCGAGGCCAACGGCATCGACTTCACCTACTACAAGCCCAACGGCGACTCCACCGCCGAGCGCGTGGCCATGGTCGAAAAGGCCGACGATGAGGGCTACAACGTGATCGTGATGCCCGGCTATGCCTTTGGCGAGACCATCGCCGAGGTGCAGGAGGAGTATCCCGAGATCAGCTTCATCGCGCTGGACGTCTCTGAGGGCGACCTGGGCGGCGCGGCTGTGGCCGAGAACGTGTACTGCGCGGTCTACAAAGAGGAGCTGTGCGGCTACATGGCCGGCTACGCGGCTGTGAAGCTGGGCTACACCCACCTGGGCTTCCTGGGCGGCATGGCGGTTCCCGCTGTGGTGCGCTATGGCTTCGGCTTCGTGCAGGGCGCTGACGCGGCTGCCACCGAGCTGGGCGTGGACGCCACTGTCGAGTACGTGTACGGCAACCAGTTCTACGGCGATGCCGACATCACCGCCTATATGGACAACTGGTATCAGACCCTGGGCGTGCAGTGCGTGTTCGCCTGCGGCGGCGGCATCTACTCCTCCGCGGCTGAGGCGGCTGCCAAGGTCGACGGCGGCAAGGTCATCGGCGTTGACGTGGACCAGAAGGGCATCATCGACGGCACCTATGGCGACGGCCTGACCGTGACCTCCGCCATGAAGGGCCTGGGCGCCACCGTGAACACCCTGCTGGCCGAGACTGTTGCCGGCAATTTCGCCAACTACGGCGGCAAGGTCGAGTCCCTGGGCCTGGTGGGCACCGATCCCGCTGCCAACTATGTGCAGCTGGCTCCCTCCACTCAGTGGGCCGACACCTTCACCGAGGCCGATTACTCTGACCTGGTGGCCAAGATGTTCAATGGCGAGATCACCGTCTCCGACGCCATCGACGCCATGCCCGCCACCACCATCACCGTCAATGATCTGGGCACCGTGAAGTAAACCCGAACCTCCGGGGGAGTCCCCTCCCCCGGGCTTTGACAAAAGCCCCTGTTCCACATGCGGAAACGGGGGCTTTTGTGAAAGATCACGGTCAGACAAATTCCCAATTACGTGTAGGAGGGATCGGAATTGGAGAACCAATACGCCATTGAGATGCTGCACATCACCAAGCGATTCCCCGGCATCATCGCCAATGACGACATCACGCTCCAGCTGAGGAAGGGCGAGATCCACGCGCTGCTGGGCGAAAACGGCGCGGGCAAGTCCACGCTGATGAGCGTGCTGTTCGGCCTGTACCAGGCGGAAGAGGGCATCATCAAGAAGGATGGCAAGGAGGTCAAAATCAACGACCCCAACGACGCCAACGCCCTGGGCATCGGCATGGTGCACCAGCACTTCAAGCTGGTGGAGTGCTTCACGGTGCTGGACAACATCATCCTGGGCGTGGAGCCCACGGACAAGTTTGGCTTTCTGAAGAAGTCCGAGGCCAGGCAGCGCGTCATCGACCTGTCCAACCGCTACGGCCTCCAGGTGGACCCGGACGCGAAGATCTCGGACATCACCGTGGGCATGCAGCAGCGCACGGAGATTCTGAAGATGCTCTACCGGGACAACGAGATACTGATCTTCGACGAGCCCACCGCCGTGCTGACGCCCCAGGAGATCGATGAGCTGATGCAGATCATGAAGAACCTCGCCGCCGAGGGCAAGTCGATACTGTTCATCAGCCACAAGCTGGCCGAGATCATGGCCGTGGCGGACCGCTGCTCGGTGCTTCGCAAGGGCAAGTACATCGGCACGGTCAACACCAAGGACGTGACCATGGAGGACCTCTCCGCCATGATGGTGGGCCGCAACGTCAACTTCCACGTGGAGAAGCCGCCCAAGACCCCCGGCAAGGTCATACTGGACATCAAGGACATGTCCGTGGCCTCCCACAGCCACCACGGCGACGCGGTGAAGCACGTATCGCTCCAGGTGCGCGAGGGGGAGATCGTCTGCATCGCGGGCATCGACGGCAACGGCCAGACCGAGTTCGTCTACGGCCTGTCCGGGCTGGAGCCGCTCTCCTCCGGCACCATCACCCTCGAGGGCAAGGATCTGACCCGCTCCTTGATCCGGCAGCGCTCCGTGCTGGGCATGAGCCACATTCCCGAGGACCGGCACAAGCACGGCCTGGTGCTGGACTATTCCCTGGAGGACAACATCGTGCTCCAGCGCTACTTCGAGCCCGAGTTCAACACCTTCGGTTTCCTGAATCGCAAGAACATCCGCAAGTACGCGGAGAAGCTCATCGAGCAGTATGACATCCGCTCCGGCCAGGGCCCCATCACCACCGCCCGCAGCATGTCCGGCGGCAACCAGCAGAAGGCCATCATCGCCCGCGAGATCGACAAGGACCCCGCGCTGCTGATCGCCGTGCAGCCCACCCGCGGCCTGGACGTGGGCGCCATCGAGTACATCCACAAGCAGATCGTCGAACAGCGCAACGAGGGCAAGGCTGTGCTGCTGGTGTCGCTGGAGATGGACGAAGTGCTGGACGTGTCCGACCGCATCCTGGTGATGTACGAGGGCGAGATCGTGGGCGAGCTCGATCCCAAGAAGACAAATCCCAAGGAGATCGGCCTGTACATGGCCGGAGCCAAGCGTGAGGAGGTGCCAAGCTATGCAGGCAAGTAAGGAGCGTTCCTCCCTCCTTCGGAAACCCGGATTCCAGACCCTGCTGGCCAGCCTGGTGTGCATCATACTGGGCGTGCTGGTGGGCTATATCGCCCTGCTGATCATCAATCCTGCGGGCGCCACCGAGGCCATCATGGACGTGCTGAAGAACTTCTGGGCCTATTCCAAGCCCGAGAAGCAGCTGAAGAACTTCGGCGTCACCCTGGTGACCACCGCGCCGCTTCTGATGTGCTCGCTGTCGGTGCTGTTCGCCTATAAGGTGGGCCTGTTCAACATCGGCGCGGCGGGCCAGTACGTGGCCGGCGCGGGTGCCAGCATCTTCTGCGCCCTGGCGCTGCACATGCCCTGGTACCTGTGCCTGATCGCCGCCGTGCTGGCGGGCGCGCTGCTGGGTGCCATCTCCGGCATCCTCAAGGCCTATCGCAACGTCAACGAGGTCATCTCCTGCATCATGCTGAACTGGATCTCGCTGTACCTGGTGAACACCCTGCTGGCCCCGGTGAAAAACCCCACTGGCAAGGACACCTTCACCATCACCTCCCAGAGCGCGCAGTCGCTGCTGCCGACGCTGGGGCTGAACAACGTGTTCAACCAGAAAAACGTCACCCTGGCCATCCCGCTGGCCATCCTCATGTGCGTGCTGATCTGGGTGCTCCTGAACAAGACCCAGCTGGGCTATGAGCTGCGTGCCACGGGCCTCAACAAGAACGCTGCCAAATACAGCGGCATGCGCGACCGGTTCAACATCATCCTGACCATGGCCATCGCCGGCGGTCTGGCGGGCATGGGCGCGGCGATGCTGTATCTGAGCGACTTTGAGCAGTGGGCCGTCACCCAGGCCAGCGTGCCCGCCATGGGCTTCAACGGCATCGCCGCGGCCTTCCTGGGCGGCCTCAACCCCATCGGCGCCATCTTCTCCTCCTACTTCATCCAGCACATCACCCGCGGCGGCGCGAACGTGAACATGAACATGTACTGCGCCCAGATCTCTGATCTGATCTCTTCGGTGATCATCTATATGTGCAGCTTCGTGCTGTTCATGAAGCAGTTCATGAACAGGCGGCTCGACGCCAAGGACAACAAGAAGGGGGGCCGCAACGCATGATCCTGTTATTGCAGTATACGCTGATCTTCACCTCGGTGCTGATGCTGGTGGCCCTGGGCGGCTGCTTCTCGGAGCACTCCGGCGTCATCAACATCGGCCTGGAGGGCATCATGGTGTTCGGCGCGCTGGGCGGCGCGCTGGTGATGAAATACCTGCCCGCCTCGACGGCGCCGGCCCTTGTGTTCATCATCGTCACCCTCGCGGCCATGCTGACCGGCGTGCTCTACTCCCTGCTGCTGGCGGTGGCGGCCATCAACTTCAAGGCGGACCAGACTTTGGTGGGCACCGCCATGAACCTGCTGGGCACCGCGGCGGCCACGGTCATCGTCAAGGCCATCAACACCGCCGCCGATTCCTCCAACGTGTCCTCCGAGATCATGTACGTGGAGGCCAAGAAGGCGTTCGTCATCTCCCCCGGCACCGAGTTCAGCTGGTTCATGGTGCTGGCGGTGGTCCTGCTGATCGCCTCCTACGTCATCCTCTACAAGACCAAGTTCGGCCTGCGGCTCATGGCGTGCGGCGAGCATCCTCAGGCGGCGGACTCCGTGGGCATCAACGTTTTGAAGATGCGCTACGCGGGCGTCATGATCTCCGGCCTGCTGGGCGGCCTGGGCGGTCTGGTGTACATCACCGCCGGCGTGTCCGCCTGGAAGTTTGAAAACGGCGTGGCCGGCTTCGGCTTCCTGGCCCTGGCCGTCATGATCTTCGGCGCGTGGAAGCCTCAGCGCATCGCCCTGGCGGCGCTGCTGTTCGGACTGTTCCGCTCGCTGTCCAACGTCTACACCGGCTTCCAGTTCCTCAAGAACCTCAACCTCCCCTCCACCGTCTACAACATGCTGCCCTACATCATCTCCCTGGTGGTGCTGGCCCTGTTCTCCAAGAACTCCGCCGCCCCCAAGGCCGAGGGCATCCCCTACGACAAGGGCATGCGGTAAAACGGTCAATCCGGGCGCGGGCCGTATTGGCCTGCGCCTTTTCCATGCGGAGACAGAAAACGCATAAAACGCCCCGATTCGCGCAAACTACGCACACATCATGAAGCAGTTTGAGCGTATCGGAGGCGTTTTATTATGCGAGCGACGGGCATCGTGCGGCGGATAGATGAGCTGGGACGGGTAGTCATCCCCAAGGAGATCAGAAGAACGCTGCGCATTCGGGAGGGAGACCCGCTGGAAATATTCACCGACCACGACGGCGAGGTGGTTTTGAAGAAGTATTCCCCCATCGGGGAGATCGCGGCCATCGCCAAGGACTACACGGATTCGCTGTACCGCACACTGGGTCATGTGGCGCTCATCAGCGACCGGGACGCCATCGTGTCCAGCTCCGGCGCGGGCAAGCGGGAGTATGCCGAGAAGCCGTTGAGCCAGGAGGTGGACCGGCTGCTGTCCAGCCGCCAGCAGGCGGTGCTGAACGTGGTCAACGGGGCGCGGATGCTGCCGGTGACGGGCGATGACCGCGCGGAGACCTACTCGGCCCAGGTCATCACGCCCATACTGGCCGACGGGGAGATCATCGGCGGCCTGTTCCTCTTGAGCCGTGAGACCGGCAAGGAGATGACCCCCATCGATCAGAAGGTGGCCGAGGCGACGGCGAACATCATCGGGCGTCAGATGGAGCAGTAGGGCCGTCCCCAATCCTGATCCTGAGCAGGTCGCCGGGCCGTACATCGGCAGGGGCTTCCATGTCGAACAGCGTCATGGGGACGGAGGCGGCCTCAAGGGGATTTCCCTCGAAGTCCGCGAGATTGCAGGCCTCAAAGGACAGGCCCAGGCTGTGGGGCGAGAGGACCTCGAGGATGTCGCCCCGCGCGATGCGGTTGCGCTGCTCCACGCGCACGCGGGTGTCGGAGAGGCGCTCCCTGACCACGCCCACGAAGCGGCAGGTCTGTTGGTAAATGCCCTTGTCAGGCGGCTCGTGAGGCATCTCGCCGAAGTAGAAGCCGCGGGAGTATTCCCGGTGGGAGGCGGCGTCCAACTCCCGGCGCAGCAGCGCGGTGTGCGCGGGCGTGGCGGTGCCGTCCAGCAGGGCGTCGAGGCGGCGGCGATAGGCGTTGACCACCGTGGCCACGTAGTAGGGCGACTTCATGCGCCCCTCGATCTTGAAGGAGCACACCCCCGCCGCCATGATCTGATCCAGAAAGTCCAGGCAGTTCAGGTCGCGGGAGCTGAGCAGCGTGGTGCCGCGGGCATCCTCCTCCACGGGGAAGTATTCGCCGGGCCGCTTCTGCTCCATCAGCGCGTACTCCCAGCGGCAGGACTGGGCGCAGCCGCCGCGGTTGGCGCTGCGGCCCGTCAGATAGGCGGAGATCATGCAGCGGCCCGACCAGGCCATACACATGGCCCCGTGGACGAAGGCCTCCAGCTCCAGCGCGGCGGGAGTCCTGGCGCGGAGCTCGGCGATCTGCTCCAGGGTCATCTCGCGCCCCAGCACCATGCGGGTCGCGCCCATGTCGTGATAGGCGCGGGCGGCGGCGTAGTTCTGGCAGTTGGCCTGGGTGGAGACGTGGATGTCCAGTCCCGGCACAGCCCGCCGCATGACGGAGATGGCGCCCAGGTCTGCCACGATGGCCGCGTCCGCGCCGCAGGCATAAAGCGCCTGCGCGTAGTCGCCCAGCGCGTCCAGCTCGGCGTTGGTGGGATAGGCGTTGACGGTGACGTACAGCTTCCTGCCCGCGGCGTGGACCTTCTTCGCGGCTTCGGCCAGCCGGTCCATGTCGAACCCGACTGCGCCGGCGCGCAGCTGGAGCATCGGCCCGCCCACATACACGGCGTCCGCGCCGAAGTAGAGCGCCGTCTCCAGCCGTTCCATGTCCCCGGCGGGGGCCAGCAGTTCAGGCCGCATCATTCGTCGTCCTCAGGCCGGTATTCGGTGTCGTCCCAGTTCTCCGGACGCAGGCCGATGTTGGTCTGCGCACCCTCGATGCGGGGATTCAGGTAGGTCTCGCACAGCCAGTTGGCATAGGAGACGGTGATCAGCTTGTTGAAGGCGGGTACGAACAGCAGATACAGCAGCGCCAGCGCCAGCAGCACGTACTGCTGGCCGCCGGGGATCAGCAGATAGACGCCCACGCCGATGGCGAGGATCACCAGGGTCAGCAGCCTGAACAGCACCGCAAACGGCAGCTTCGCCACCGTGAGCAGCAGGGCGTTCCGGATCACGTCCCGCAGCTTGAGCGCGTAGGTCACCATCATGGGATACATCAGCATCGTGGCCATGGACCACAGCGCCGTCACCAGCAGCATCAGCGCGATGGGGATGGTGAACACCGGGGAGGTCTTGATCATGCCGCTGTAGAACTGCACGCCCACAAAGGCCAGGAACGGCAGCAGCCCGGAGATGAAGCTCACCGCCAGCGCCTGCTTCCAGTTGCCCTTTACGGCGTCCCAGAAGTCGCTCAGGATGAAGCTGTGCTGGTCGCGGGCCCAGTTGCGCAGCACGTAGGTCACCCCGGCGTTGAAGGGACCCGTGATGGTGATGCATGGCACCAGACCCAGCAGCCAGACGGACATGACGCTCAGATAGTCCGCCCGGGCGTACTGGCTCTCCTCGGCCATGCCCATGCCGTTGATCACCGACAGGTTCATGACCGTCCACACGATGGCGGGGATCCAGAAGACCAGGTAGAGCAGGTTCACCCCGATGAGTTGGGACCAGCGCACCTTCAGCACCGTGCCGAAAAGCTCCCGCCGGTTGGCAGGGAGGTCGGCCACCGTCATGTCGGCCTTGCCCTGCTTGCCGTAGAAGTAGTTATACTGTTCAGTATTGCGGCAAATGGGGCTTTGGCGGGGAGAATTAGGAATTAGGAATGAGGAATTAGGAATGAATGGCGGCTGCCGCGCGCATTGTAGTGCCGGCCACACGCTAAATATCGAAACAATACGTACAGCCCGGCGGGCGGCGCATCGCCGCTCCTACGCAGCCAAGCCATTTTAATTCCTCATTCCTCATTCCTAATTCCTAATTCAACAAACCCCTGCTTATCGAGGCAGGACTGGACAGATACGTTTCTTAAACAGTATACACCAATCTTCCCTAAAAACGCAATAGTCAGCGGCGATCTATCTTAAGAATTTCCCCTTTGAACATTACGTATAAACGTTATATAATATTTTTTGTTAATTATCCCCCTTCTGGGGGATTTGAAAATGGAGGTATGTATCGCATGAGCGCACTGACCGATCTGATTTTTGCCGGTTCCAACGCGGTCGCGGGTCTGACCGAGGGCGCAGTAAACGCCGCCATCGAAAAATACGGCGCGGATAAAAAGGTAGCCTTCCCGGACACGGCCTACTTCTTCCCCACCATCTACGCCGCAACGGGCGTGAAGGTGGCAAAGCTGGGCGACCTGCCGGCCTGCGTGGGCGTGCTCAAGAGCTTGATCACCAACAAGCCCGAGCTGGGCGACGCGCTGAACGCGGGCCTGGCCACCGCCGTGGGCGCGGAGATCATCGAGGGTCTGAAATACATCGACGGCACCGACCCCTATGCCAATGAGACCGGCATCGGCTTTGTGCCCGACCCGGTGATCCGCTCCCTGGGCGTGCCGCTGGTGACCGGCGATATTCCCGGCGTGGCGGTGGTCATCGGCAAGGCCGACAACCCCGAGGATGTGGTCAGGACCGTCAAGGACTACCAGTCCAAGGGCGTCATGAGCTTTCTGATCGGCGATGTGATCGAGCAGTGCGCCGTGGGCGGCGTGAAGCTGGGCCTGGAGTTCCGCGTGGTGCCGCTGGGCCATGACGTTACCGCTGTGATCCACGTGGTCACCGTGGCTGTCCGCGCGGCGCTGATCTTCGGCTCCCACAATCCCGGCGACCTGGCTGGGCTGCTCCAGTACACCAAGGACCGCGCGCCCGCCTTCGTCAATACCTTCGGCCCGCTGAACGAGGTCGTGGTGTCTGCCGGCGCGGGCGCCATCGCGCTGGGCTTCCCGGTGGTGGTGGATCAGGACATCGGCGATTTGCAGGTGCCCGGCGCGCTGGAGGCCGTCACCGACCACGCCGAGACCGTCAGGAAGAGCCTGGAGCTGCGCAACATCAAGATCAAGGTCACCGAGCTGCCCATCCCCGTGGCCTTCGCCTCCGCCTTCGAGGGTGAGATCATCCGCAAGAAGGACATGAAGGTGGAGTTCTACTCCGGCAAGAACGTGACCTGCGAGATCGTGAAGATGGTTAAGCCGGACGAGATCGAGGACCACTCCATCGTCATCGACGGCCCGGACATCGACTCCGGCGAGGCCGAGTATCCGCTGGCCACCTGCATCGAGGTGGCGGGCGCAAAGATGCAGCCCGACTTCGAGTCCGTCATCGAGCGCAAGATCCACGCCTGGTTCAACTACATGGAGGGCGTGATGCACACCGGTCAGCGCAACCAGTTCCGCATCCGCATCTCTCACGACGCCTATGACAAGGGGCTGCGCCTGCACCATTTCGGCGAGGTCCTCTACAACATGATCATGAACGAGTTCGACGCCGTGGTGGACAAGTGCCAGGTGCGGCTGGTGACCGACCCCGCCAAGGCCAAGCAGGTCCTGGACGAGCTCGCCATGCCCACCTATGCCGCCCGCGACGACCGCCTGGCCAGCATGACCGACGAGTCCGTGGACACGTTCTACACCTGTACGCTGTGTCAGTCCTTCGCCCCCGCCCACTGCTGCGTGGTGACTCCGGAGCGTCTGGGCCTGTGCGGCGCGGTGAGCTGGCTGGACGCCAAGGCGACCTATCAGCTCAACCCCACCGGTCCCTCCCAGCCCATCGCCAAGATCGGCTGCACCGACGAGCGCACGGGCCGCTATGACACCGTCAACCAGGCCGTCGCCTCCGCCACCCACGGCGCGGTGGAGAACGTCACGCTGTACTCCATCATGGAGGACCCCATGACCTCCTGCGGCTGCTTCGAGTGCATTTGCGGCATCGAGCCCCTGTCCAACGGCGTCATCATCTGCAACCGCGAATACGCGGGCATGACCCCCACCGGCATGACCTTCGGCGAGCTGGCCTCCATGACCGGCGGCGGTGTCCAGACCCCCGGCTTCATGGGACACGGCCGCCACTTCATCGCCTCCAAGAAGTTCGCCTCCGCCGAGGGCGGCACCAGCCGCATCGTGTGGATGCCCAAGGAGCTGAAGGACGACGTGGCCGAACGCCTCAACAAGACCGCCAAGGAGCTCTACGGCATCGACAACTTCTCCGATATGATCGCCGACGAGACCGTCACCACCGACCCCGAGGAGCTGCTGAACTGGCTCTCCGAAAAGGGCCACCCGGCGCTGGGGCTGGACCCGCTGATGTAAACGACTTCCCAAGACGGATAAAGCGCCCCGCGGAACATCGCGTTCCGCGGGGCGCTCGTTTTCATGAATCTTGTGTCGCAAATCCAATTCATGCAGGGCTTGAGAAGCCGGTCTTGCGGGGCGGATTGACCCTTTTGAATTTCAATGCCCTCTCGGGCGTCGTCTCGGGACAATCACGGTCAAAGGTGATGGGCAGCTTTCTGGCATTCTCCAATTCCTTCAAATCTTCATCCGTAAAACCCAATTCTGACGAGGGTATCTGTTGGCGCTCATTCAAGCTTGCCATAGTAAAGCCCCCTTTCAAAGCTTGTGGCCATTCTTGCGGAAATCAGGCGAATGACATCCAGAGGTTCGCCTGAATCCATTCTCCGTATTCTTTCAGTATATACCACAAACAGTATATCACCCATGGCCGCATAGTATGCGCCGGGATGGCTGAACCCCGCCTCCATATCGTCTGGTACAGCGGCAGCGGCGATTCTCCCGATCGTATCATAGCGATCCTCTCCGGAGCTGTTCTCATCGTCGAACATCTCGATCCGATCATAGTCGAAGAAGACGCGCGCGGCGTTACGAAACGATATGCCATGCTTTTTGATGTTCAGGCGGTTCTTGTTCTCATCATATTCAAAGACAATGCCGCCAAGCGTGAAGGTGACCGTCCGCTCCATCGCCATGTATCATACTCCATCCCCGTGTCCGGTCTTACTCCTCGATCCGCTTGAACACCATCGCCGTCCTGCACGGGACGTAGATCTCGAAGCCGACGCCGCGATTCTCCACAAAGCGGGCATCGTAGACGTACTGCTTGCTGATGCGATCCATGCCGCCGAAGTCCACGTCGTCGGAGGAGAAGATGACCTGATACCTGCCCTCGCCCACGGAGTGGACGGGGAGGAAGAAGTTGGTGGGAGAGTAGGTCGGGTGGAAGTTGAACACGTAGACCAGCTCGCCCTTGGAGAAGGCGATGATCTTGCCGGGCTGGTCGATCCAGAGGTTGACGAGGTCGCGCTTGTTGAGGACGCGGTACTTCCGGGCGAACTTGAGCATGGCCTGATCGAAGTTCTTGAGCCACTCGTATTTGAGCAGGCCGTTCTGGACCAGGGACCACTGACGGCGGGCATACTTGAAGCTCCAGCCGTTGCCCTCGCGGGGGAAGTCGATCCACTCGGGGTGGCCGAACTCGTTGCCCATGAAGTTGAGATAGCCCTCGCCGCCCAGGGTGAGGGTGACGAAGCGGATCAGCTTGTGCAGCGCCACGGCGCGGTCTATGGTGATGGAGTGGTAGCTCTTCTCCATGCCGGTGTACATCTCGGCGTCGGCCATGCGGAAGAAGATGGTCTTGTCGCCCACCAGCGCCTGGTCGTGGCTCTCGCAGTAGGCCACGTTCTTCTCCTGGGGACGCCGGGTGGTCAGCTCATGCCACAGCTTGAACATGTCCCACTGGTCGTCGGAGACGTCCTTGAGGTACTTGATCCAGAAGTCCGGCACGCCCATGGACAGCCGGTAGTCGAAGCCGATGCCGCCGGAGCGGATGGGCAGGCACATGCCGGGCATGCCGCTCATCTCCTCGGCAATGGTGACGGCGAAGGGGTTGACGGAATGGATCAGCTCGTTGGCCAGCTGGAGGTAGGTCAGCGCGTCCACGTTGGTGTTCATGCTGAAGTACATGCTATAGTCCGTAAACGCCGAGCCCAGGCCGTGATCCTGGTAGATCATGGAGGTAACGCCGTCGAAGCGGAAGCCGTCGAAGTGGTACTCCTCCTGCCAGAACTTCAGGTTGGACAGCAGGAAATGCAGCACCTCGTGCTTGCCGTAGTCGAACAGGCGGGTGCCCCAGGCGGGATGCCAGCCCTGCTGACCGTGGTGGAAGTACTGGTAGTCGGTGCCGTCCAGCATGTTCAGGCCGTCGGTGGCGTTGTCCGAGGCGTGGGAGTGGACCACGTCCAGCAGCACGTACATGTTCAGGCTGTGGGCCTTGTCGATCAGGTACTTCAGGTCCTCGGGATTGCCGTACCAGGAGGAGGCCGCGAAGAAGTTGGTCACCTGGTAGCCGAAGGAGGCATAATAGGCGTGCTCCTGTATGGCCATCAGCTGCACCGCATTGTAGCCCAGGTCGTGGATGTACTCCAGGTTGAAGTCCGCAAACTCGCGGTAGGTGCCGCGGCGCTCGGCCTCCTGGCCCATGCCGATGTGCGCCTCATAGATGAACAGCGGCGAGACCTTGCGCTTGCCATACCCGCCGTCGGTCCACTGGAAGGGCTTCGCCGGGGCCCAGACGATGCCGTCAAACAGGTTGGTGGCCGGGTCCTGCACCGCGTAGCGGATGTAGGCCGGCAGGTGGTCGGATTTCTGGCCTTCATGGGTCACCTGGATCTTGATCTTCTGGCCGTGCTTCAGGGCGTCTGCGCCCTCCAGCTCGATCTCCCACACGCCGTTGCCGATGGGCTTCAGGGGATGAGATTCCCGGTTCCAGTCGTTGAACTCGCCGATCAGGTGGATGGCCTCCGCGCCGGGCGCCCACTCTCGGTACACCCAGCCGTTGTCCGTGCGATGGATGCCGAAGTACATGTAGCCGTTGGCAAAGGAGGACAGGTCGGCCTTGTCCCCAAGAAGCGCCTTGCGCGTCTCGGCATGGCGCGTCATGCGCAAATTGATGTCGTTGTAATAGGGCTGCAGCCAGGGGTCGATGGACATGATCTTGTATTGCGTATTCTGAGGATGCTTCACGGGCGCTTACCTCCATGTATGTATTGAAGGGGTCTGTATTAGCATTATTATAACACAAAGCGTGCCTTGTCCGCAACCGCTGGAGAGGAGGTTGGGAAAATAATTGTTGGGCTTGGCCCAACAATCAAAGGAAATCGGCATTGGTCATTGGTCGGGGTTACGGCAAGCCATTGGATTTCTATTAAGCAGATGTAACTATTCAGTCCTGCGGCCAATGGGGATTTGTCGAATGAGGAATTAGGAATGAGGAATTAGGAATTATAAATGGCTAGGCTGCGCAGGGGCGGCG
>CADCAS010000012.1 GCA_902799465.1 uncultured Eubacteriales bacterium | reverse complement strand
AATACTTGAATCCATGTTACGATGTAGCGCCGTATACCTGACCGGTATGTACGGTGCAACGGGAGGGGCGAGGGCTATGGCACTCCCTCTACCCTATTACTATTATTCGGCAGTCGTGATCAGCTCGCGGCTGTGCTCGCGGTTCATCCGCTCGCACATCTCGAAAAACTTCTCCAGCGGCACGCCGTGGAGCTGCTGCTTCTCGCCGCGGATGGTGATGGACACGGTGCGCTCGTCGCGCTCCTTATCGCCGACCACCACGATATAGGGGTCCTTCATGGTCTTGAAGGTCTTGATCTTGGTGTTCATGTTGACGTCGGCGTAGTCGGCCACGGTGCGGATGCCCATATCCATCAGGCGGTCCTCGATCTCATGGGCATACTCGTTGTGCTCGGTGCGGATGGGCACGATGGCCACCTGGTCTGGCGCCATCCAGAAGGGGAAGCTGCCCTTGAAGTGCTCGATGATGATGCCGATGAAGCGCTCCAGGGAGCCGTACAGGGCGCGGTGGATGACGATGGGCATCTCCTGGCCGCCCTCGGGAGTGATGTAGGTCAGGCCGAAGTTGTGAGGCAGCTGGAAGTCCAGCTGGATGGTGCCGCACTGCCATTCGCGGCCCAGGGCGTCCTTGATCTGGAGGTCGATCTTCGGGCCGTAGAACGCGCCGTCGCCCTCGTTGATCTCGTAGCCGCCCTCGCCGTACTTGTCGTCCAGGATCTTCTTGAGGGCCGCCTCGGCGCGGTTCCAGCTCTCGATGTCGCCCATGAAGTCCTCGGGGCGGGTGGACAGCTCGGCGCGGTAGGTGATGCCGAAGGTGGAGTAGATCTCGTCGGCGATGGCGATGATGTCGGCGATCTCCTCCTCGATCTGGCTCTCCATCACGAAGGTGTGGTCGTCGTCCTGCCGGAACTCCTGAACGCGGAACAGGCCGTTCATCTGGCCGGACTTCTCCTTGCGGTGCAGCACGTCATATTCGCTGTAGCGGATGGGCAGCTCCTTGTAGGAGTGCAGAGTCCGCTTGTAGGTCATCATGGCGTTGGGGCAGTTCATGGGCTTCGCGCCCATGGTGTCATCCGCGTCGCGGTTGAACAGCGGGCTGCCCTCGGGGAGCTTCACCGTGGCGGTCTCCTCCAGACCGTCCATGGGGTTCTCCAGCACGCCGGGAATCTCGGCGTCGGCCTTCAAAAAACCCTCGATGCCGGGCACCATGAACATGTTGTTCTGGTAGTGGGCCCAGTGGCCGGAGATCAGCCACAGCTTCTTCTTGTTGATCAGCGGGGCAGAGATCTCGGTGTAGCCGTGCTTCTGCTGGATCTGGCGGGAGTAGGCCAGCAGCGCCTGATACATCCGCCAGCCGCGGGGCAGCCAGTAGGCCATGCCGGGAGCCGTCTCGTCGAACATGAACAGGTCCTGCTGGGTGCCGATCTTCTTGTGGTCGCGCTCCTGGGCCTCCTTGATCCACTGGAGGTGGGCCTTCAGGCCGTTCTTGTCAGTGAAGGCGTAGACGTAGACGCGCTGCAGCTGCTCGCGGTGCTCGTCGCCGCGCCAGTAGGCGCCCGCCACGGAGCGGATCTGGAAGGCGGCGTTCATCAGCTCCTGGGAGTTGGCGACGTGAGGGCCGCGGCACAGGTCCACGAAGTCGTCGCCGGTCCAGTAGCAGGTGAGCTTCTCGCCCTCGGGCAGGTCGTTGATCAGCTCGGTCTTGAACTTCTGGCCCTTGAACTGCGCAAGCGCCTCTTCGCGGGTCAGCTCCTTGCAGGTCCAGTCCTCGCGGCGCTTGATGATCTCATGCATCTTGTCCTCGATGGCCTTGAAATCGTCCGCGCCGATGGTGACGGGGATCTCGAAGTCATAGTAGAATCCGTCCGCGATCTGCGGCCCGATGGCATACTGCACCTTGTCCGCGCCGTAGATCTCGATCACGGCCTTGGCCAGGATGTGCGCCAGGGAGTGGCGGTAGACGCTCTCGTAATAAGCCTTGTACTCTTCCTTGTCCATTTCTTTTCCCCTCCTGATGATGATTGCGCGAAAGACGCAAAAACGGCGTCCCCCGCATTATTGATTGCGCAAGGGACGCCGGTAAAGGCGCGGTTCCACCCCGTTTGCCATTCACGATGGAATGACCACTCATTTCAGACGGTAACGGCGTCTGCCGTGCCTGTTCGCAGGCCTCTCGGAGGCGGTGTTCGGCTCATGACCTCAGGCGCTCTCACCCGCCGCGCCCTCTCTGCATCGGTCCGTGCTGGCCTACTCTTCCTCGTCAGCGATTTACAGGCATTATAGCGCGAAAAGGCCCGGTTGTAAAGCGCAGGCGCGTAAATTATTGTGCTTGCAAACAGGGAGGTTTTATGCTATGCTGTTTTCAGATCGGAGGTGATCGCGCATGAACGCTCTGTTGAGCAATCGGGACGGCTTCACGGTGTTCCGCTACGGCAGGCATGTCATACGCTTTCGCGCGCCCTATTCGCTGGAGCGGTATACCCGCGTCAAGCGCTGGGACCGCGGCTATCTGGTGGTGGACGCCAAATACCGCCATAACGAAGGGGACGAGGAGGAATACATCGATCTCGTGCCGATATTGAAGGATCTCTATTTTGACCCGGATGCGTTTCTCGCGCCGATCAAGGGGGTTGAGCTGGGCTATGACTGAATTAATGCTCAAGAAGATCGCGGATGAAGCGGAGATGATCGTCAACGGCTATGCGTTTACCCGCGATGAAAAGGGATGCCGCATACTCTCCCTGGAGGAGCCCGACAAGGCCGCGGTGGTGACCTGGGATGGCGAGGTGCTTGAGACGAGCATGGACGACATAGAATTGCAGATCGCACTGGATTACTACCGCGCGAATCGCCGCTTTATGGAGGAGCACGATGCCGAAATACTATAGCTTCAAGGTTGCCGGCTACTACCTCTACTTTACCTCCTTCTGCACCGTGGAATGCATGCACGTCCACGCCAGCAACGAGCAGCTTTCCGAATCGGGATCGGGGAAATTCTTCGTGAAGCAGAATGGCGATACGCTCCTACAGAACCGCGGAAGGCTGAACGACCGTGAGATCGGGATCATACAGGCATTCATCAAGCAAAACTACAAGGAAATGTACCTGAAATGGGCCAGATACAGCGACAGGGGCTTTTATGGCGATTGACGCGCAAACCGGCTGCCGGGCGATGAATGTCCGGCAGCCGGTCTTTAGTTGATTAGCCCCGCTTCAGCAGCACCCGCGCCTCATAGGGATACAGCGATCCCTGCTTATGGGCGTCGTAGTTGGAGATGAGGGTCTCGCCCAGGCTGTCGTCGGCGAGGGCGCAGGGGGCAGTGCGGTCGGTCCAGTTGAGCAGGACGGTGAGGGTCTCGCCGTCCAGGGTGCGGCGATAGGCGTAGACGCTGGGATCGTCGGTCAGCAGCGGTTCAAAGTCGCCGTAAACGATGACGTCGTGGGTGTGCCGCAGCTCGATGAGCTTTTTGTAGTAGTTGAACACGCTGTCGGGGTCGTTGACCTCGGTCTCGGCGTTGACCTCCAGATAGTTGGGATTGACCCTGATCCAGGGAGTGCCGGTGGTGAAGCCCGCGTGCTTCTCGGTGTTCCACTGCATGGGAGTGCGGGCGTTGTCGCGGGCGATCTTGGCGTACCAGCGCAGCATGTCGGTGGGGTCCACCAGGCCGGAATCGATCCACTGCCGCCAGGCGTTGAACACCTCCACGTCCTTGTACTCCTCAATGGACTTGAAATAGATGTTGGTCATGCCCAGCTCCTCGCCCTGATAGACGAAGGGCGTGCCACGCATCATATGGAGCAGCGTACCCAGCATCTTGGCGCTCTTCTCCCGCCACAGCGGCGCGTCGTTGCCGAAGCGGCTGACCTGGCGGGGCTGGTCGTGGTTGGACAGGTAGACGGTGTTCCAGGCCTTGCCCTGCAGATCCAGCTCCCAGCGGTTCATGATCTCGCGGACCTCGTCAAGCGGCGCGCCCTTGTCGGACCACTTGCCCAGCTCGGTGTGCTCGTTGATGCCGTCGGTGTGCTCGAAGCCGAAGGTCATGTTCAGCTCCCTGCCGTCCAGGCTGGAATAGCGGATGGCGTCGCCGGTGCCGCCGCCGGCCTCGCCGATGGTGATGAGGTCGTACTTGTCCAGCACCTTCTCCCGCATCTCGCGGAGGTAGCGGTGGGTGGTCTCGGTGTGCTGGTAGAAGGGGCTGCCGTCGCCGTAGAGCGCGCCGGGGGCCACCTTGCCGTCCTCGAAGCTCTCCTTGCCGATCATGCCGATGACGTCCATGCGGAAGCCGTCGATGCCCTTTTCGCACCACCAGGTCATCATCTTGAAGATCTCGTCCCGGACCTTCGGGTTGGCCCAGTTCAGGTCGGGCTGGCGCTTGCTGAACAGATGCATATAGTACTGGCCCGTGGTTGCGTCGTACTCCCAGGCGGAGCCGGAAAAGCAGCCGCCCCAGTTGTTGGGGGCCTTGCCGTCCACGCCGTCCTTCCAGATGTAGAAGTCCCGGTAGGGATTGTCCAAGCTCTTGCGGCTCTCCACGAACCACCTGTGCTCGTCGGAGGTGTGATTGGCCACCAGGTCCATCACCAGCTTCATGCCCCTGGCATGGATGCCCTCGAGCATCCTGTCGAAGTCCTCCATGGTACCGAACTCCGCCATGATGGCCTGATAGTCCGAGATGTCGTAGCCGTTGTCGTCGTTGGGTGAGGCGTAGATGGGGCTGACCCAAATCACGTCCACGCCCAGATTCTTCAGATAGTCCAGGTGCGCCGTGATGCCGTTCAGATCGCCGATGCCGTCGCCATTGGAATCTGCGAAGGACCGGGGATACACCTGATAGACCACCGCTTCCTTCCACCAGGCCCGCTTTTCATTGTACATGGGTTCTCTCCTCCTTCGTAAGGGGTGGGTATGGTGATATTGTAACCGATAAACGGTGGAATGGCAAGAGGAACGTGCGGGAAATATATAGATGTTAACAGGCCGTCCGTTACCTTTCAGGCAATGCGATAAATAGGGATTTGACGGGGAGAATTAGGAATTAGGAATTAGGAATTAGGAATGAGGAATTAGGAATGAATAGCAGCTGCCGCGCGTTGTAGGGGCGGTCACAACAATACGTACTTGCATGGCGGGTGGCGCATCGCCGCCCCTACGCAGCCAAGCCATTTATAATTCCTAATTCCTCATTCCTAATTCCTCATTTTTCATTTGACAAATCCCAATTTGAAGCCTGAATGTTAACAGGCCGTCCAGCCATAAATCCAAAAACCTACTGGCGCGGTGGCGTGAGTTGTGGTATAATGGAAAAAACGTGGAAAGGACGGAACAGCAATGAGCGAAGAAATCCGCAAGCCCGGCATGGGCGGCGAGCGCTATGTGCCCTATGGCGAGCGCGTCGGCAACGAATCCATCGTCTACTTTACGCGGAACCTCTCCCCTGAGGGACTGAGAAAGCTCTATCGGCGGGTCAACGGGACCATCGGCGGCAGGGTGGCCATCAAGCTGCACACCGGCGAGCAGTACGGGCCGAACATCATCCCCAGAGACTGGGTGGAGAACCTGGTCAGGACCGAGCTGCCCGAGGCGACGATCGTGGAGACCAACACCTTCTACGAGGGCGACCGCGACACCACCGAAAAGCACCGCAAGACCCTTGAGATCAACGGCTGGACCTTCTGCCCTGTGGATATCACCGACGACACGGGCACGGCGGATCTGCCGGTGGACGGCAAGTGGTTCGACCACATGACTGTGGGCAAGACCCTCCTGAACTACGACTCCCTGGTGACGCTGACCCACTTCAAGGGTCACACCATGGGCGGCTTCGGCGGCAGCAACAAGAACATCGGCATCGGCTGCGCCGACGGCAAGATCGGCAAGAAGATGATCCACCAGGCCGAGGGCTCCGACGACCAGTGGTCCATCGCCGAAGAGGAACTGATGGAGCGCATCACCGAGTCCACCAAGGCCACCATCGACCACTTCGGACGGAAGATCTGCTACATCAACGTCATGCGCAACATCTCCGTGTCCTGTGACTGCGAGGGCTGCCTGGCCGAGCCCGTGGTGACCCCGGACATCGGCATCGTGGCCTCCACGGACATCCTGGCCGCGGACCAGGCCTGCGTGGATCTGATCTATGCCCTGTCAGAATCCGACGGCGCGGCCATGCGGGAGCGCATCGAGAGCCGCCACGGCCATCGCCAGCTTTCCTACATGGAGGAGATGGGCATGGGCAACCGGCGCTATCTGCTGCTGGACGTGGACCACGACGACGCGCGCATCCGTCCCGCCGACGCGGTGGCGGACGTGGTGCCCTTCGTAGAGCTGCCGGAAGTGGCCGAGCGCCGCATGCGGGCCATGGCCGCCGCCGAGGCCGCGGCGAAGGGCGAGCAATAAACCGGGTGTGGACGGGCATGGCCGCGAGGGCGTGCCCGTCCGCGCTGCTTGACGGGGTGTGACGATGAAGAAGAAGAGGGGCGGCGGTCCGCGCCGGGCGGCGCTGGACGCGCTGCTTTTGCTGTTGGCCGCGGCGTGCGTGGGGCTTGTCCTGCTGGGCTCACAGCGGATGAATGCCCGCCGCGCCGAGGACTACGCGAAAGCCGCCCGCGGCGAAGCCCGGGTCCGGGCGGCGCGGGAGCTGGGGCAAAGGGTGTACGACGATCTGCGGACCGAAGTGCGCAAGACCCTGCCGGGGATCGTCTGCTGGGGCGACGGCAGCCTGACCGCCTTCGACGGGAAGAGCCTGCCCGAGACTCTGGCGAAGGCTGTGCCCGAGCACGTCTACGGCACGCTGTCGGACCTGTTCGTGGAGAAGGCGGGCCTGCGCTTTCCCATGAGCGGCATCTCCCCGGTCTTTGCGCTGGACTTCCCGGGAGAGGATCTCTACGCCCTGGCCGCCCGCAACGGCGTGGGCAGCATCCGCATCGGCGAGAGCATCTCCATTCCCGGAAGCACCGACCCGGTGGCCGTCAGCCTGATGGACGGCGAGGGGCACGCGCTGCGCTTCAACACGGATCACAACCTTGGCCTGGGCCGCGTGCGCGTGGCCGGGGTGCCGGGGTATTTCTACCCGGGCAGTCAGGCCTCCAATCCCCGGGGCGCAGCCCTGGCCTTCGGGCGGGAGCTGGCCGGGGACCCGGTCAAGGCGGCGATGGGCCTGCCCGTGGTGGTGGAGAACGTCGCCCGCTACCAGCGCTGCCTGCCGCTCATCTTTGTCGGGGAGCAGTCGAACATGCCCGTGGAGGACCAGGTCTCTGCTATCCGCGTCATACTCTCCGCCCACGACACCCCCGGCAGCTGGGGCCTTGTCATCTGTGCCACCGCGCAGGACGGCCCGCTGGACGCGGCGCTGAAGGCCGCCTTCGGGGAGCGCTACATCCGCTATGACGACGTCGCCTTTCCCAACGTCACCGCGCTGGCCGACCGCGTGATCGCCTATCTGGAGCTGCAAGGCGCCTTCAACGAAGCCTATGGCGCGGCCGAGGAGGCGAGAAGCGCGCTGGAGGCGGGAAAGCCATGAACAGTCAAAAGCGTAAAGGTCGCGGGAGCCGTCATGCGGCTCCCGCGACCTTCATTCTATCCCCCATACCCCCTCACGGAGAATCTCCGTTCCTCGGGGCGTGGCGGCTGTTTTTCGACCTCGACGTGGTCGATCTCGAACTGTCCCTTGAGCTTCGACAGCAGCTTTTGCAGCATCAGCGGGCTTCCCTGCGCCTCCATCTCGACGGTGCCGTCGGAGCGGTTGTCCACCCAGCCGGTGATGTAGAGCTGCCGGGCGAAGTAGTAGGCGGTATAGCGAAACCCCACGTGCTGCACATGGCCGTGGAAGACGCAGCGCAGCCGGGTCATGCCTGCGCGCCCGCGGCCTGGGGCGGCAGGCTTTGCTCCATCTCCTCCTCCAGCACGCGATAGGCCACCTTGCCCACCAGGGTCTTGGGCAGGTCCTGCCTGAACTCGATGTCATAGGGCATGGCGTACTTGGCGATGTGCTTTTTGCAGTAATCCAGCAGCATCTGCCGGGTGGCCTCGGAGGGCTCGTAGCCGGGCTTCAGGACGATGTATGCCTTGACCTTCTGCATCTTGTAGGGATCGCGCACGCCGATGACGCAGGACATGTGAACGGCCTCGTGGGCATCCAGCACGTTCTCGATCTGGGAGGGATAGACGTTGTAGCCGCTGGTGACGATCATGCGCTTGATGCGCTGGCGGAAGTAGATGTAGCCCTCCTCATCCATCACGCCCAGATCTCCGGTGTGGATCCAGGTCAGGCCGTCCCTGTGGACGCGGCGGGTCTGCGCGGTCTCCTGGGGATGCTTGACGTATTCCAGCATCACCGTGGGGCCGGCCAGGCAGATCTCGCCCTCCATGCCGTAGGGCACCTCCTCCTCGCCGCCCACCTTCACGATCTTGTAATAGGTGTCCGGGAAGGGGATGCCGATGGAGCCCTCCTTGGCCTTGGTCAGCGGGGTCAGGCAGGAGGCGGTGACGCACTCGGTGGTGCCGTAGCCCTCGCGGACCTCCACCTTGCAGCCGTGCTCCCGGAGGAATCGGTCAAAGCGCCGCTTCAGCTCGATGGGCAGGCTGTCGCCGCCGGAGAACACGCCCTTGAGGCAGGACAGGTCCAGGTTTTCCAGATTGGGGATGCGCAGCAGCGCCTCGTACAGCGTGGGCACGCCGGCGATGAAGTTGGGCTTGTGCTTGCGCAGCAGCTCCGCGTAGGTCTGGGGCGTGAAGCGCGGCACCAGTATGCAGCAACCGCCGTTGGCTAGCATGGAGTGGATGCTGACGCCCAGGCCGAAGCCGTGGAACATGGGCATGATGGCCAGCATCTTGTCCCCCAGCGTCCAGATGGGATTGGTGGCGATGATCTGGGCGGCCAGGGCGTTGAAGTTCAGGTTGGACAGCAGTATGCCCTTGGTGATGCCCGTGGTGCCGCCGGAATAGAGGATGACGGCGGGCTGGTCGTCCACGCGCGTAACGCGGGGATCGCCCGCGAAGCCCTTGCCCGCAGCAATGAAATCCTTCCACAGGACGACGTCCGCGTCCCTGGGCACCTTGGGGATCTTGCGCCCCTGGGTCAGCTTGTAGCCCACCCTCATCAGCGGGCTCAGCGCGTCGGCCACGTCGGCGATGATCAGGTGCTTGAGGTACGGGGTATTCTTGCGGATGCTGGCGAACTTGCCGTAGAACTGATCCAGCGTCAGCGCCGCCACGGACTCGGAGTCGTTCAGATAGAACTCGATCTCCCCCTCCGCGGAGAGCGGATGCACCATGTTGGCGATGGCGCCCACCATGTTCACGGCGTAGAACATCACCACGGTCTGCGGCGCGTTGGGCATGCAGATGGTCACGCGGTCCTCGGGCTTGATGCCCATTTGCCGAAGCGCACTGGCGCAGGCGTGAATCTGCTCGACCAGCTTCGCGTAGTTGGTGTGGCCGCCCATGAACTCATAGGCGATGACGTCGGGATGCGCCTTGGCCACGTTCTCCACCATCTCGACCATGGACCCCCGGAAGTAATCCAGGTGCATCGGTACCTCGCCCATCCAGGGCTCCCAGGGCGTTTTGATAATAGCCATAATGTCCTCCAATCAGTAATCCACCGGCGCGTTGGCAGGCAGGTCCAGCAGCTCCGGGCATTCGATCAGCTTCTTGACCAGCCGGATGGTCTGGGCGTAATAGTAGCCGTCGGCGATGCGCTCGTCCAGCGTGATGCCCACGGAGAGCATGCTGTGCATTTCAAAGGTGCCGTCCTCGTGGAACACCGGCTTGCGGCCCTTCTCGCCGATGATGACGAACACGGAATTGGTGCCCCAGTTGCTCAGGTGATGATAGGCGGCGTTGAGCCTGATGGAGCCCAGGTTGGTGATGAACACCGAGGCGTAGTTGGGGTCGGCCTTGATGAGGTCGTAGGGCACCCTGCCGTAGAAGTCCAGCCGGTGCAGGCCCCACATCACGATGCGCATCAGCCACCGGGGCAGCTTGGTAAACATCTCCATGCCCGCGGTGGAATTGTCCAGCTTGTCGGAGCGGCACTCGTTGATCTCGGCCATGAGGCGCTCGTGCAGGCTGTCGATGGTGGTGTCCTCCGGGAACTTGATGAAGGCCAGCGCCTCCTTGGCGTCGTCCTTGAACTGCTTCTTGACCACGAAGGCAAGGCTCAGCTCGTCCCGCTGGTACAGCCGCCGCCCCTGGATGAAGCGGTTCATGTTGGGCCTGAGCGTCACCGCCTTCACCAGCGCCGCGGCAACGGCATGAAAGATGGTGTAGCGGTGGGCCTTGTCCAGTCCCGCGTTCTTCTTCTCTAAAAACGCCTCCAGATTCGTCAGGTCAAAATCCTCCCGGATGAACGCCTCGTTGTCCGCCCGGTTGGGATAGAGGTAAGGCATAAACCAGTGCAGCGGGTCAAGCCCCCGCACCAGCGTGGCGTCAAAGCGGTCTCCCCGCCGCTTTTTCTTTTTCTCCGGCATACTCAGCGCTCCCTTCATACCCATTATATGCCGTGGGTCTCCACATAAATACGTTTCATTCTAACATATGGAAGGAAAAATATCCATCATAAACCGGGTATGCCCGTTCAAAAATAACATATTTTCGCCATAAATTAACCGTATGTTCATCTCTTTCTGGTTATGCTGGCGACATTATATGGTATTCAAAATTACATGTGATTTGTTTCCTCCAGTTCATATTCAGTTATCATTCCCGTGGCATAATATGCCTGTAAACATCAAAGAAAGGCAAATATTCAAGCCTGCTTCAAGGGAGTGGAATTAGAATGCTGGATAAGATCAAGGACGCCCTGTCAAAGGCGTTTGAAGGCGCGGCGCACTGGTTCAGGCGATGCGCCGGAGCGGACGAGCTGGGACTGTGGACGCTGGGCGCGGGGGTGGCGCTGATCGTCCTGGGACGGCTTACGCGGGCGGGTTGGCTGACGGTCCCTGCCGCGGCGCTCTATCTGCTGGCGATCTACAGGATGCTGTCCCACGACGTGACCCGCCGCCGCGAGGAGAACCGCCGCTTCAAACAATTCACAGGGCGGTGCGGCGTGGCGGTCAGCCAGTGGTTCAACCGTGTAAAGAACACCCGTAAATACAAATACTTCCGCTGTCCCCAGTGCGGCGCACGGCTGCGGATGCCCCGCGGCCTCGGCGAAAAGACCGTCACCTGCTCCAGATGCGGCCGCAGCTTCCGCAAGAAGGCGTGACAGAGACGACTTTCCACAAAAGGAGGGTTACAAATGATTCGCGATCCCTATACCGTTCTCGGGGTATCCAGAGACGCGAGCCCGGAGGACATCAAGAGGGCCTACCGCAGGCTGGCAAAGCAGTATCATCCCGACCTGCACCCCGACGATCCCAACGCCAACGCGTGGATGCAGGAAATCAACGAGGCCTACGACCTGCTGTCCGATCCCGGCAAGGCCCGTACCTGGGAATCCCAGACCCGGCGGCCCACCTACGACGGCGGGACCGGCAGCTATAACCGCGGCCACTATGGCGAAACCAACGGCTGGCGGGTATACACCTACTACACCGGCGATGATAGCGGCTGGAATCAGCCCCCGCGGCAGGAGACTGAGTTTCATCCCATCGTCAACCCGTTCAGAGGCATCTTCCGCTTCATCGGCGGCCTGATCCTCTTCCGTTTCATCGTGACGCTGCTGCGGTGGGGGCTGTTCGGGTTCTTCTTCTAAAATAAGTGCTATTTGAATGGAGGCATCCGCATGAGCAAGGTCATCGGCATAGATTTGGGCACCACGAACAGCTGTGTGGCGGTGGTGGAGGGCGGTCACCCGGTGGTGATCCCCAACGACAAGGGCGAGCGCACCACGCCCAGCGTGGTGGCGTTTACGGAAAAGGGCGAGCGTCTGGTGGGCAGCGCGGCGCGGCGGCAGCAGGCCGTCAATCCCAGGCGCACCGTGGCCTCCGTCAAGCGGCAGATGGGCACCGACTGGACCGTCGGCATCGACGGCAGGCGCTGGACGCCGCAGGAGATCAGCGCTGCCATATTGCGGCGGCTGAAGGAGGACGCGGAGGCCTATGTGGGCGAGCCCATTGCCGACGCGGTCATCACCGTGCCCGCCTACTTCAACGACATCCAGCGCCAGGCCACCAAGGACGCGGGCCGCATCGCGGGGCTGAACGTGCTGCGCATCATCAACGAGCCTACCAGCGCCGCGCTGGCCTACGGTCTAAATAATGGCGTCCCGCAGAAGATCATGGTCTACGATCTGGGCGGCGGCACCTTCGACGTATCCATCATCGAGATCGGCGAGGGCGTCATCGAGGTGCTGGCCACCTCAGGCGACAACCACCTGGGCGGCGACGACTTCGACCAGCGTGTGGTGGATCACCTGGCCGAGGCCTTCCAGAAGGAGCACCGCATCGACCTGCGCCGGGACCCCGCCGCGCTGGGCCGCCTTCAGGAGGCCGCGGAGACCGCCAAGAAGGAGCTGTCCGGCACCGACGCGGCGCAGATCACCCTGCCCTTCATCGCCCAGAAGGACGGCTCCCCGCTGCATCTGGACGCCCGCCTGACCCGTGCGGAATTTGACCGCCTCACCGCCGACCTGGTGGAGCGCACGGCGGGCCCGGTGCAGAACGCCATGCGGGACGCGGGCGTCTCCCCCACCGACCTCGGTCGGGTTTTGCTGGTGGGCGGCTCCACCCGCATCCCCGCGGTTCAGGCCATGGTCCGCCGCCTCACAGGCAAGGAGCCCTCCAGAAGCATCAATCCCGACGAGTGCGTGGCCCAGGGCGCGGCGGTACAGGGCGAGATATTGCAGGGCGGCGGCGCGCTGGCCTCCAAGGGCGAGATACTGCTGCTGGACGTGACGCCCCTGTCCCTGTCCATCGAAACCGTGGGCGGCGTGGCCACCCGGTTGGTGGACCGCAATTCCCGGCTGCCCATCCATCACTCCCAGATCTTCTCCACCACCGTGCCCTTCCAGCGGGCCGTGGAGATACACGTGTTGCAGGGCGAGCGCCCCATGGCCCGGGACAACCGCACCATCGGGCGGTTCAAGCTCACCGGCATCCAGCGGGCCATGGCGGGCGTGCCGCAGATCGAGGTCACCTTCGACATCGACGCCAACGGCATACTCACCGTCTCGGCAAAGGACCTGTCCACCGGCAAGGCCCAGTCCATCACCATCACCGGCAACGAACGCATGTCCGAGGAGGACATCCAGCGGGCCATCCGCGACGCTGAGACCTACGCCGCCTCCGACGGCCTCTACCGCGACAGCGCCGAGTCCATCAACGAAGCCCGCCAACTGGCCGCGCGGGTGGACGCCGCGCTGAAGCAGCACGGCAAGGCCGTCGACAAGGCGGAGAAGAAGCAGATCAAGGCCGATCTGGCCGCGCTCAACAAGGTGCTGTTCAAGTGCAAGGCGGATAAGATGAACGAATCGGATATCGCCGAGCTTAAAACCGCCCGGGACCAGCTGGCCCGATCGGCAGAGCATCTCCTTGGGCTGTGAACGGAGCATTTGTCTCCCCATTAAATACGCCGCCCGACTTCGGTCGGACGGCGTTCTGTTACGCGGTCAAGCCCTGAATGAGGATCACCAGGATCAGTATCGGCAGCACCCAGCGGAAGTAGTGCTTCAGGCCATCGGGCAGCCTGACGCCGCGGCCGGTATTGGCCTCCTTCTGATAGGCGTCGAAGCCCCAGCCCCATTTGGTAACGCAGAACAGCAGGAAGATCAGGGAGCCTGTGGGCAGCAGCAGGTTGGACACTACGAAGTCCTCGGAATCCAGGATGTCCCGCCCGCCGATGAGGTGGACGTTCTGGAGCACGTTGTAGCCCAGGGCGCAGGGCACGCTGGCCACCAGCAGCACAATCAGGAAGATCAGCGAGGACTTCTTGCGGCTCCAGCCGAAGCTGTCCATACCCGCGGCGATGATGTTTTCAAACACGGCGATGACCGTGGACAGGCTGGCGAAGGTCATGAACACGAAGAACAGCGTGCCCCACACCCGCCCGGCGGACATGTGGACGAACACCTGGGGCAGCGTGATGAAGATCAGCGACGGGCCCGCGTCAGGCTCCACGCCGTAGGAGAAGCAGGCCGGAAAGATGATCAGGCCCGCCATCAGCGCCACGAAGGTGTCCAGCGCGCAGATGCGCAGCGACTCGCTGCCGAGGGTGTAGCTCTTGGACATGTAGGAGCCGAAGATCTCCATGGCGGCTACGCCCAGCGACAGCGTGAAGAAGCTCTGATTCATGGCGGCGGTGATGACCTTGCCCAGTCCCGCCTCTTTCGCCCGACCGAAGTCGGGAAGCAGATAGAACCGCACGCCCTCGCCCGCCCCGGACAGGGTCAGGCTGTGGACGGCCAGCACCACGATCAGCGCCAGCAGGCCCAGCATCATCACCTTGGTGATCTTCTCGATGCCGTTTTCCAGACCGAATGAGCACACGGTGATGCCGATGACCACGGTGACGGCCATGAACGCCAGCATCTGGGCTGGCGAGGCCAGCATGGCACCGAATACGTCGGCGGTCTGTTCGGCGGGAATCGCGTCAAAGGCGCCCGTCAGAAACTTTACCGCGTAGTTGAGCATCCATCCGGACACGGTGGTGTAGTACATCATCAGAAGGATGTTGCCCAGTATGCACACCCAGCCGTGCAGATGCCACACGCTCCCCTTCGGCTCCAGAGTCTTGTAGCCCTGTATGGCGCTCTTGCGGCTGGCGCGGCCCACGGCCAGCTCCATGGTCAGCACCGGCGCGCCCATGATGACCAGGAACAGCAGATAGAACAGCACGAAGACGCCGCCGCCATATTTGCCCGTCACATAGGGAAACTTCCAGACATTGCCGATGCCGATGGCGCAGCCCGCGCTCACCAGCAGAAAACCCAGCCTGGACTTGAAATTCTCACGATCCATTGGTATCTCCCCCCATTTTTGTAGTTTTGGCAACGCCCCAAAAACATGCCTCCCTGAGCGGGAGGCATGGCTCATCTCTGAGGCGTACCCGTAGCGATGCCGACCACCAGTGCGATGACCAGCAGCAGCGCCGTCGCGCCGATGATGACGTTCATGACGGTCAAAGGTATGTTCTTTGCGATCCTGTCGTAGAGCCTGTAGCGCCGGGGCCGGGTGGGGTCGGCGGAGAACTGTCGTTCGGACTGTCGCTCCGCCGCCTCCATCCGCGCCCGGGCCTGCCGGTCGGGATCGTTCCAACCCTTCAAAAAGCCCATCTTACTTCTTCACGATGTACTTGCGCACGTCGATGGACACGGCCAGGATGATGATAAGGCCGCGGATGATGTACTGGATGTAGGGGTTGACGCCCAGGAAGTTCAGCGCGTACACGATGGCCTGCATGATGACCGCGCCGATGACGACGCCCTGGATGGTACCGACGCCGCCGGAGAAGGAGACGCCGCCGACCACGACCGCGCTGATGGCGTCGGTCTCATAGTTCAGACCGGTGTTGGCGCCGACGGCGGTGATGCGGGCCGCCTCCAGGAAGGACGCGATGCCGTAGAGCACGCCGGCCATCAGGTAGACCAGCATGATGGTCTTGGCCACGTTGACGCCGGAGACCGCGGCGGCCTCGGTGTTGCCGCCGACGGCGAACATGTTCTTGCCCAGGGTGGTCTTGTTCCAGATGACCCACATGATCACCGCGATGACGATGAAGTAGATGACCACCACAGGGATGCGGATGCCGCCCAGGTAGATGCCGCCCGCCGCCACGTTGAGGAAGGTGGGATCAAAGGTGGACAGCGCCTGCGCGGTGCCGGAGGGCTGGGACTCGATGTAGAGGCAGTTCGCACCGTAGGCGATCAGCTGGGTGCCCAGGGTGACGATGAAGGCGTGCAGATGCAGCTTTGCCACGCCGAAGCCGTTGATCATGCTGAACAGCACAGCCACCGCGATGGAGGCCATCAACGGTACCAGCAGGCCGATGCCGTTGAGCGGCGCGACCATGGTGGGATACATGCGGCTGGCGTAGGTCACGGACTGCACCAGGGACGCGGTCATGGCGGCGGAGATGCCCAGCACGCGGCCGATGGACAGGTCGGTACCGGCCAGCACGATCAGGCCCGCGCAGCCCAGGGCCAGGATGCCCTTGGTGGAGGCGTTCTGCAGGATGTTCAGGATGTTGTCGATGGACAGGAAGTCCGGGCGCAGAATCGAGACCACGATCAGGATCAGGCCCAGGATGATGAACAGCGCGTAGTTCAGCAGGGTGGCGGTGATCTTCTCCACCTTGGGATTGACGGCCTTCACGCGGGCGCGGGGCTTGAGGCTCATGGCCGCGATCAGGAAGTAAGCGCCGGCGATGACGATCAGTATGATGCCGCAGAACATCACCACGACGGCGTTGGTCATGTGCTTGTTGTTGAGGATCTGCGGGATGCCCTCGCGGTACAGCCCGAGCAGCGCTTCATTGCCGCGCTGGGTCTCGAACTCGGCCTCGTCCACGCCCATCTCCTCGCGGGCCATGTCCAGGCGCATCTGGTCGGAGCGGTCGTGATCCATCACCAGGTCGTTGAAGTTCTCCTCGGTGACGGTCTCGTCCACCTTCATGGCGTAGGCCATGAAGGCCTCGCGGTCCTTGGACTTGGCGATGGCGGCTTCATAGGCCGCGCGCTCGTCCACAGCGGAATCCACCTTGGCGGCGTCCAGGCCCAGGCTCTTCAAAAAGCTCTTGACCTTGTCCGCGCCGATCTTGCCGACGTCGCTCAGCTCGGTCAGAGTGGCGGGGTCCTGGATGAAGCCCATGGCGTCCTTCTTGCTGACGCCCATCATGGCCGCGGCGTTGTCATAGATGCCCCGGCCGGAGACACCGTAGGCCGTCAGCGCGATGCCGACGATCAGCACGACCAGCATGACGATGCTGGAAATTCTCTTTTTCATATCAATACCCTCTTTCCGAACGCATTACACGTATTTGGCCGCCAGTGCCATGATGGTTTCCTGCTCGCCGGGGATGCCGCCGAAGTCCTTGCCGCGCTCGACGATGCCGGCCAGGCGTCCGTTGGACATGACCAGTATCCGGTCACAGATGCCCAGCAGCTCGGGCATTTCGGAGGAGACCATCATGACGCCCTTCCCCTGTTCCGCCAGGTTCAGGATCAGCTCGTAGATCTCGTACTTGGAACCGACGTCGATGCCTCGGGTCGGCTCGTCCAACAGCAGCACATCCGGCTGGGTCAGCAGCCAGCGTCCGATGATGACCTTCTGCTGGTTGCCGCCGGACAGGCTTTTGATGTGGGTGCGCTGGGATGGGGTCTTGACATGCATGGAGTCGATGACCCACGCGGTGTCCTTGTTCATCTTGCCTGCGGACAGAAGCGGCTTGCCGTAGGCGTTGACATTGGCGATGATAGAGTTGAAGAGGATGCTGGCCTCGCCGAAGATGCCGGTGGCGCGTCGCTCCTCGGTGATCAGCGCGAAGCCGTTGTTCCTCGCCTCGTCGGTGGTGACGTTCTCGATCTTCTCGCCCCGCATGTCCACCTCGCCGCCGCCCTTGGTGAAGTAGCCGAAGAGGGTGTTGAGAAGCTCGGTGCGGCGGGAGCCCACCAGGCCCGCCACGCCCAGGACCTCGCCCTCGTGGAGCTGGAAGGTCACGTCGTGACAGGTCGGCTCGTACATGCCGGTCAGGCCCTTGACGTCCAGCAGCACCTTCCCCACCTTGTTGTGCTTGGGCGGGAAGCGGTTGGACATCTCGCGGTTGACCATCAGGCGGATGATCTCGTCGGTGGTCAGGTCCTTGGCGGCCTTGGTGGCCACCCACTGGCCGTCGCGCATGATGGTGACGTCGTCAGAGATGCGCAGGATCTCGTCCATCTTGTGGGAGATGTAGATGATGCCCACGCCTTTGGCGGTCAGCCGCTTCATGATGCGGAACAGATGCTCGACCTCGTCCTCGGTCAGCGAGGAGGTGGGCTCGTCCAGCACCAGGATCTTGGCGTCGTAGGAGACGGCCTTGGCGATCTCAACCATCTGCCGCTTGGAGACGGACAGCTCGCCGATGATCTGGCGGGGGTCGACGTCGATCTCCAGGTCGTCGAATATGGCCTTGGTCTCCTGATACATCTTGCGGGCGTCCACCATGCCCAGCTTGTTCAGCGGAAACCGACCGAGGTACACGTTTTCCATGACGGAGCGGCGGAGCACCTGGTTCAGCTCCTGGTGCACCATCGCCACGCCGTTGTCCAGCGCGTCGCGGGGGCTGGTAAAGGTGACCGGCTGGCCGTTCATCGAGATCGTGCCGCCGTCACGGGTGTAGATGCCGAAGAGGCACTTCATCAGCGTCGATTTTCCCGCGCCGTTTTCACCCATCAGCGCGTGAACCGTGCCCGCCCGCAATTGCAGCTTTGCGCCGTCCAGCGCCTTGACGCCGGGGAACTGCTTTTCGATGTCCAGCATCTCGAGCAGGTATTGTTGTTCGGACATGATCTGCTTCACCACTTTTCACCGATTTAGGTTTTATCCACAGGGCCTCATAGAGGCGCCACTCTGCCGCCCATAGCAGCTACGAGCGATACAGTGCCGCCTCTACACAGGAAACAATCCCAAATGCGGTTCCGGCAACCGCAGTCGCCGGAACCGCCTGATTGCAAGATCAGACTGTGAGCGCGGGCAGATTACTGCACGGAGTCAGCAGTGATCTTGGCATAGGGGATGTACACGGAGCAGCCGTCGTCGTTGAGCTTATACTTGCTCTCGAGGCCCTCGTACCAGGTGCCGTTGATCAGCCAGTTCATGGCAAAGCGGATGTTGGCCTCGCCCATGGCGTCGCCGTCCTGCTTGACGGTAGCGGTCATCTTGCCGGCCTTGATGGCTTCGATGGCAGCGTCGGTGGCATCAACGCCGATGACGGAGATGGCCTTGTCGCCTTCGTTGCCGGTGTTGTAGCCGGACTGGTTCAGAGCGGCGATGACGCCGATGGCCATGTCGTCGTTGTTGGCGAAGACCAGCTCGATCTCGGGATGGGACTGCCAGATGGACAGCATGGCGTCGTTGGCCTTGCCGGTATCCCAGTCAGCCACGATGATGTCGTTGACCATCTCCATGGGAACGCCCAGATCGCGGGCAGTCTCCTCGGAGTACTGGGTGCGGGCGATGGCCTCGGGGTTGTTGGCAACGCCCTTGAACTCGACGAACTGAACCTTGCCGTCGCCGTTGAGGTCGATGGCGGCGGGATCAGCGGCCCACAGGTCGGCCAGGATCTCGCCCTGCATGTCGCCGGCCTCGCGGGGCAGCGTGCCCACGAAGAAGGCGCCGGAATCCTTGACGACGGAATTGTAGGTGTCCTCCGACGGCGGAATGTTGTAGAACAGGAAGGGGATGCCGGCGGCGGTGAACTTGTCGACCAGGGTCTGGCCGCCCGCGGGCTCAGCCAGGTTGATGATGACGAAGTCGGGCTTCTTGCCGATGATCTGATCGGCCTGCTCGACCTGCTTGGCCATGTCGTCCTGAGCGTCGTCCATGGTCAGATTGATCTTGGTGCCCAGCTCGTCGCCAACGAGCTCGGCCCACTTGGTCATGCCCTGACGGACGGTGGAGCCGTAGGTGTCGTCAAACTTCCACACCAGCACGTGGATGTTGTACTCGTCCTTCATCTCCGCCATGGCGGTGAAGCAGGACAGCGCCAGCACGAGCGCCAGCACGAGGACCAGGATCTTCTTCATTGTGTCTTCCTCCTTAATTTGTTTGTTATTCCGGGAGACCGAAGCCTCCGTATAACCTTTGATAAACAAAAGAGACAAAATCACAGTATTTTCATGAAAATTACTACATGATTATAACATTCCAGAACCCTATTGTCAATATAACGTCCTTTCTTTTCGGTTCAATTTCTTTATGATTTTTTTCATTATCATTCGGCACGGAACATCACAGCATACCGACGTCGGTTTGTTTTTGAAATGCCATGTTTAATTTTCCTCGCATTTTTCAAAATACCCCTTGCCTTTTTACCTGAGAGGGACTATAATAGCCATAGTTCATGTGCCCGTAGCGAAGCTGGATATCGCGTCAGACTCCGACTCTGAAGACCGTGGGTTCGAATCCCGCCGGGCACGCTTTGAAGGCGCCGCAGCCGAGGCTGCGGCGCCGTTTTCATATTGATACGGGAAGTGGATCCAATGAAGCTCAGGGAACTGTTCAAAGAGATCATGAACGCCGTGGTGGGCCACGAGCGCAAAAAGGCCCGCGAGGGCGGCAACGAAATACTCAACCAGAAAAAGACGCTCTGGTACGGGCTGATGAACCAGATCGACGAGGAGCAGAATGAAGAGGAGAAGGAGACTTGACTGCCCCGGTTGCGGCAGTGACCTGTAGAGTGGAAAGTGGAGAGTTAAATGCCGGCTGACGCTGTTTGAAGGAGAGCACGTCAGTTCACTGCTTGATTCTCCACTTTCTTTTTTTGTCCCAAATTTGAAAAAACACTTGCATTACCGTTCACAAAGGTTTAGAATAATATATATCGTTATGATATTTATACCAAAAATAATAATCACAGGTTAGGAGAGATGCCCCATGAAAACCATTGCCAACGGCGTTTGGCCGGTCATGATCACCCCCTTCACCGAGGACAACAAAATCGACTACGATGCCGTACTGCGCATCATCGAATGGTACGATAAGGAGGGCGTCACCGGCATATTCGCCGTGTGCCAGTCCAGCGAGATGTTCTTCCTGTCCAAGGAGGAGCGCCTGAGCCTGGCGAAGTTCGTCATCGACAACACCCCCAAGCACATCGGCGTGGTGGTCTCCGGCCATGTGGCCGAGAAGGTGGAGGACCAGATCGCCGAAGCCCAGGCCATGGTGGACATGGGCGCGGGCGCGTATGTGTTCATCTCCAATCAGTTCGCCCGGCAGGACGAGGGCGACGACGTGGCCAAAAAGCGCATTGAATACCTGGTCAACCACATCGAGGCCGACGCCTTCGGCGTGTACGAGTGCCCCGCCCCCTACAAGCGCCTGCTGACCCCCGAGATGCTCAAGTGGATGGCCGACAGCGGCAGATTCGCGTTCCTGAAGGACACCTGCTGCGAGCTGAGCCAGATCAAGGCCAAGTGCGACGCCGTGAAGGGCACGGGTCTGAAGATCTTCAACGCCAACGGCGCGACGCTGCTGGAATCCCTGAAGATGGGCTGCGCGGGCTATTCCGGCGTCATGGCCAACTTCCACACCCACCTGTTCGCCTGGCTGTGCGCCAACTACGAAAAGGAGCCCGAGAAGGCCGAGAAGCTGATGAATTTCCTGGGCGCGGCCTCCACCATCGAGTGCCAGTGCTATCCCGTCAACGCCAAGTACCACATGAACCTGGTGGGCGTGCCCATGAGCCTGGTCACCCGCTCCAAGGATCCCGCCCTGTTCACCTCCAGCCGCCGCCTGGAGATCGACCAGTTCTATGCCTGCGAGAAGATGTTCGAGGAATACATCCTCAAATAATGTGATAATAACCGCAAGGTTATAATAGAAAAGGAGGTTTCCCCATGAAGAAACTGCTTGCCCTGATCGTTGCCGCGCTGATGATGTTCAGCGCCGTCGCCGCCCTGGCCGAGGACTTCGAGGTCTCTCAGGATTACTCCTCCATCCCCATGGAGAAGACCGGTGATTACGACGCCTCCGGCGATCCCGCCGCGGAGTTGATCTTCACCTCCGTCTCCGTCACCGGCGACAGCCACACCACCGCCATGTCCGCCTTCGCCGACGCCGTGAAGGAATTCTCCGGCGGCACCGTGGATTGCAAGACCTACGCCGACGGCACCCTGTTCTCCTCCGAGGTGGAGTGGGACGCCATCTCCAGCGGTCAGGCCGACCTGGCCTACATCTCCTTCCCCACCCTGTCCACGCAGGACGGCCTGGAGTGGTGCGCCATGGTGAACTCCGGCTACTTCTGGTCCTCCTATGAGCACATGACCACCACCCTCAACGGCTCCGAGATCGGCGATAAGATCTTCGCCGAGATCGAGGAGAAGACCAACGTGGTGCCGCTGGGCGCCTACTACCTGGGCAGCCGCGTGGTCAACACCCGCGCCAAGGCGATCAACAGCTACGACGACATGGCCGGCCTGCTGCTGCGCATGCCCGGCTCCGAGGCCTGGCAGAACCTGGGCGCGGCCCTGGGTGCCAACCCCACTCCCCTGTCCTTCTCCGAGCTGTACACCGCCCTCTCCACCGGCGCTGTGGACGCGCAGGACAATCCCCTGCCCTCCGACATCTCCGCCAAGTTCTATGAGGTAGCGCCCTACATCGCCATCACCAACCATGTGGTGGACTCCATCATCCCCTGCATCAACAAGGACAAGTGGAACAGCCTGACCGACGCCCAGAAGGCCGCCGTCAAGGACGCCATCGCCTACGCCGCCAAGGTCAACGACACCCTGCGCATCGCCTCCGAGGATGCCGCCATCGCCTATCTCGAGGGCAAGGGCTGCACCGTCACCTATCCCGATCTGGAGGACTTCCGCGCGCACGTGCAGCAGTACTACGCCGATCATCCCGAGCAGACCGAGACCTGGAACATGGAGCTCTACGAGGAGATCCAGGCCCTGGCCAAGTAATGACCCGATGAGAGTGGAGAGTGGAGATAAGCATTTTCGCTCTCCACTCTCAATTCATTTCTGAAGGGAGACAATCTCCAATGACAACCGCTGTGATCATCGTCGCGGTCATACTGCTGCTGGCCACGATTCTGGCCTTTCCGCAGGCCAAAATCGGTGCCAGGCTGATGACCGTGCTCAGCGAGGGCGTTCCCATGGTGGCGTTTCTGGTGGTGTTCGTCACGTTCATGATGACCATCATCTGCCGCTATGTGCTGCGCTTCGCCATCCCCTGGAGCCATGAGGTTTCCATACTGGGCTACATGTACTGCATGTTCTTCGGCTCGGGCATCGCCCTGACCCGGGACGAGCACGTGGTGTTCAGCCTGCTCTACGACAAGCTGCCGCCCCTGGGCCAGCTGCTGTGCAAGCTGGTCTACAACGCGGTGCTGGTGGTATTGATCGCCATCGTGTTCACCCCCTGTCTGAACAGCCTCATGGCCTCTACCATGAAGACAGGCATTCTGAAGATGCCCTACAGGGTGGTCTTCGCGCCGTTTCTGTGGATGCTCTTCGAGTGCTGCTTCCGCTGCCTGTTCTACATGAAGGCGGCCTGGGACGAGTATAAGGGCCGCACAAATTCTGAGGTAAAGGAGGCGGTTGAAGCGTGAACTGGCCGATTTTCGCCGTATTCGCCACGATGGTGGTGTGCTTTCTGATCCGCATGCCGATCTCCTTCTCCATGCTGACCTCCTCCATCGTCTATTTCCTCATCAAATCCCCCTCGGGCATGGGCCAGGTGGCCACGGTGCTCACCGGCAACATGTTCGCCAACTACACCATGTTGGCCGCGCCGCTGTTCATCTTCATGGCCAACGTGCTCAATGAGGCCGACATCACCGACCGGCTGTTCGCCTTCTGCAACGGCCTGCTGGGACGCCTCAAGGGTGGCACGGGCCTGGTGAACGTGTTCATCTCCCTGATTTTCTCCGGCATGACCGGCTCCGCCGTGGCGGACGCCTCGGGCATCGGCGTCATGGAGATCGAGCAGATGAAGTCCGAGGGCTACGACGCGCCCTTCTCCTGCGCCATCACCGCCGCCTCCGCCACCATCGGCCCCATCTTCCCGCCGTCGATCCCCATGGTCATCTACGCCATGCTCTCCGGCGCCTCGGTGGGCAAGCTGTTCATGGGCGGCATGGTGCCCGGCGTGCTGCTGGCCATCCTGCTGATGATCTACGTGTTCTTCCTGTCCCGGAAGCGCAACTATCCCTCGGGCGTCAGGATGTCCCTGCGGCAGTTCGCCAAGGCCACGCTCATCGCCATTCCGGCGCTGTTTACGGTGGTCCTGCTGCTGGGCGGCATCTACACCGGCGTCTGCACCCCCACCGAGGCCGGCGCGCTGGCCTCCACCTGGGCGCTGCTGATCGCGTTTCTGGTGTACCGCTCCATGGGCCTTGAGAAGCTGATCTACGTCATCAAAAAGACCGCCGCCAACACCGCCACCCTGGCGCTGCTGACCGGCACCTCCCTTCTGTTCAGCTACATCATCAGCCGCGAGCAGATCGCCATCGCCATCGCCAACTGGGTCGTGGGCCTCACGAACAACAAGGTGCTGTTCCTGCTCGTCATCAACATCGTCTTCCTGTTCCTGGGCTGCGTCATGGACGTATCCACCATCCAGTACGTGTTCGTGCCCATGGTGCTGCCGCTGGTCAAGGCCTTCGGCATCGACCTGGTCCACTTCGGCGTGGTCATCTGCCTGAACATGATGATCGGCCTCTCCACGCCCCCCTTCGGCATGGTGCTGTTCATCGTCACCGGCATCGGCAAGACGCAGATGTCCAAGGTCATCAAGGAGATCCTCCCCATGGTCGCCATCATGATCGGCCTGCTGATGCTGTGCACCTACGTGCCGCAGATCGTCATGTTCATACCGAACACGATGGGCTAAATGATCATCCGCATATACCTAAAAGGGACGCCGTTCGGCGTCCCTTTTTCGTGTGTCATTTATACCACTGTCATGTCCGCGTCGGCCAGCTGGATGTATTGGAAGCCGCCCTCCTCGTAGGTCGAGAAGGTGCCGGTGACGGTGATCTCGCTGTCGAGATCGGGGTAATCCCTGGGGAAGGCGTGGTCGCCCTTCCAGACGAACTCCATGCCCTGGGCGCAGCAGGCGGTGGCGTCGGCAATGACCACGGCGAAGTATTCCTGCTGGGTATCGGCGTCCTTGAAATAGTTGAAGCTGCCCTTCACCCGGACCACCTGGCCCAGGTAGGCGTCGGGGTCCACCATCATGTCGTAGACCTGGGAATACACCACCGTGCCGCTGAGCTTGGACAGGTCCAGGTCAACCTTCTGCGCCGGGGCGGCGGTCCCGGCGGGCGCAGCTGCGGCCTTGTCCCCCTTGCCGCCGCAGGCGCACAGGCATGCGGTCAGAGCCAGCAGCAGGGCGATCACTAAAGCTCTCTTCATGGATGAAAACTCCTTTCTTAACCTCTGACCCTCTCGATCAGCGCGCATACGGCAAACACCGCGATGTCCACCGCCACAATGGTGGAGCCCACGGGCGTGCCACCCACGATGGAGATGAGCATGCCCGATACGGCGCAGGCCACGGACAGTATGGCGGCGCAGACGGTGACGCCTCGGAAGCTCTTGAACAGCCGCATGGCCGACAGCGCCGGGAAGATGATCAGCGCGGAGATCAGCAGCGAGCCCACCAGGTTCATGGCAAGCACGATGATCACGGCGATGACCACGGCGATCAGCAAATTGTAGGCCTCCACCCGCGTGCCCACGGCACGGGCGAAGTCCTCGTCGAAGGTGACGGCGAACAGCTTGTTGTAAAACAGCACAAACAGCACCACCACCGCCAGCGACAGCACCGCGCACAGCCACACCTCCGCCTGGGTCAGCGTCAGTATCGAGGTGGAGCCGAACAGCGTGGAGCACACGTCGCCGGACAGGTTGGAGGAGGTGGGAAACAGGTTCAGCAGCAAATAGCCCACCGCCAGCGCCCCCACCGAGATCATGGCGATGGCCGCGTCGCCCTTGACCCTGGCGTTTCGCCCCGTGCGCAGCAGCAGTATGGCGCAAAACACCGTGAAGGGCATCACGAACAGCATGTCGTCGGAGATGTTCAGCACTCCGGCGATGGCTATGGCCCCGAAGGCCACGTGAGACAGCCCGTCGCCGATAAAGGAGAAGCGCTTGAGCACCAGCGTCACGCCCAACAGCGACGAGCACAGCGCGATCAGTGTGCCGACGATCAGGGCGTAGCGCACGAAGGGAAACTGCATGTACTGTTGCAGGGTCTGGATCATGCCTCATCGCCTCCTTCCAGCGCGATGAACCGCCGCCCGATGGCGCTGTCGCGGTACGCGCCGATGTCTCCAAAGAAGGTCTTTGTCCCGCCCACGTGCAGTATGTGGGTGGCGTAGCGGACCGCGGCGGCGATGTCGTGGGAGATCATGACGATGGTCACGCCCTCCCGGTTCAGCCCCTCGATGAGGCCGTACATCTCGGCGGTGACCTTCGGGTCCAGCCCGGACACCGGCTCGTCCAGCAGCAGCAGCTTCCGGGTAGCGCACAGAGCCCGCGCCAGGAGCACTCGCTGCTGCTGGCCGCCGGAGAGTTCCCGATAACAGCGGTTCCTGAAGCCGGTCATGCCCATGCGCTCCAGGTTATGCGCCGCCGTCGCCTTGTCCGCTTTACCGTAGAAGAAGCGCCGACCCGCGCGGGCCTGACACCCGGACAGCACGATCTCCCACACCGTGGCGGGAAAATCCCTCTGGATGGCCGTCTGCTGGGGCAGATAGCCGATCTCGTTCTGCTTCATGCCGTCACCGAAGGCGATGCTCCCGCTCAGCGGCTTCTGCAGGCCCAGCATGGTGCGCATCAGCGTGGACTTGCCCGAGCCATTCTCGCCCACGACGCAGAGATAGTCCCCCGCACCAACCGTGAAGCTCAAATGCTCCAGTATGGCGTGGGATTCGTAGCCGAGAGTCAGGTCCCGGCAGGTGATGAGTGCCATAGATCAGATACGTTCCTTTCAGTTCGTCAATGCAGAAACAATCACTTCGCCAGCGCCTGCCTGAGCACTTCGAGGTTTTCCTCCATGATGCTCAGGTAGGTCGCGCCGTTTTTCAGGTCCTCGCCCGTGGTGGACTGCATGGAATCCAGGGTGAGGATCTTCGCGTCGCGGGAGCCTGTCGCCTGGACCACAGTCTCGGCCAGACGTCCGTCGCTGCCCTCGATGGTCATGACGGCGGGCAACTGAAGCTCTTCCAGCTTGCCGGCCAGGAAAACCACCGTCTCGAAGCTGGCCTCACTCTCGGCGGAGCAGCCTGAGAAGGCGGCGTAGTATTTCAGCCCGTAATCGTCCGTAAGATAGCGGAAGGGGAAGCGGTCGCCGAAGAGCAGGGTGTCATAGTCCGCGCCCTCGCACACGGCGGTGTACTCCGCGTCCAGCGCAGCCAGCTTTTCCGCGTAGGCGTCGGCATTCGCGGCGTAGCGCCCGGCGTTGGCAGGGTCGGCCTCGCCCAGGGCGGAGGCCAGGACCTTCACCAGCTTCTGGGCGTTGCGCAGGCTGAGCCAGACGTGCTCGTCCGCCTCATCCTCATGATCTTCATGCGCATCCGCTTCGTGCTCGTCTTCTTCATGCTCCATGCCCTCGACGATCTCCTCCATCTTGATGTCCTCGCCCATGGCCTCCACCAGGTTGACGACCACCATGTCGGGGTTCACGGCTTCGGACAGCGCGTCCTCCACCCAGTCGTCGCTCTCGCCGCCCACGTACACGAACATGTCGCAGGTCGCCACCTTCATGATGTCCTGGGCCGTGGGCTGGTAGCTGTGCAGGTCCACGCCGTTGTCCAGCAGCAGGGTCAGGTCCACGTCATCCCCCGCCACCTCGCGCACCCAGTCATACACCGGGAAGATGGTGGCGACCACGCTGGTCTCCGCAACGGCAATGCTGTTCATCGCAAACAGCATGACAAGGGCGATGACGCCCGGAATGAGCTTTTTCATGATATGAATTCCTCCTCGTTCGACAGTCTGCGGTTCAACGAATACAGGTCTTTCAATCGTTCATCCGAACCATCAGACGAACAGGCGTGAAGGGGGAAAAGTCGTTCTTCCACGTATGGACGCAGAACCGGCTCGCTTCATAAACCGCGAGTCCCGCCGCGGACAGCGCGAGCAACAGCCCCAGCCCGCGCCCGATCTGCTCCACGCGGAGGATAAGGGCGCATATGGGGCACGCCTCTCCGTCGCAGTCGTGGGGATGGAAGGCCTCGCGCATCAGATAGGCCGAGGAGACCAGCAGGCACAGTGCCAGCAGCAAACAGACGACGCCCTTCAACGCCCGGCAAAGCCGCGCCATGCGGGTCCCTCCCTTCAATCTGAAAATCATTCTCATTTTAGCATGGAATCCCGTTTTGTCAATACAGATTGTGGTCGGAGTTTGGGAATAATCTGTGAACTTTGATAAAAAAAGAGAACGGCGCGATGTCCGTTCCCTTTGATTACAAATGCTCTGTCAGTCCGTACATCAGTATCCCCGCGGCCACGGCGGCGTTGAGGGATTCCGCCCCGCCGCGCATCGGCAGCTTGAGGCGCATGTCGGCCTGGGCGCGGGTGGCTTCGGAGATGCCCCGGGCCTCGTTGCCGATGACCAATATGAAGCGTTCGCCCGGGTCGGGGCGGCGGTAGAAGTCCTCGCCGCGCAGGTCGGAGACCACCACGCGATACCCCCTCGCCCGCAGCGCAGATAATGCCTGCGGCAGATCGTCGGCCAGCATGAAGGGCACCCGGAAGCCGGAGCCCATGGCGGCGCGCTGGACCTTGGGTGACAGCGGATCGGCGCAGCCTGCGCCCAGCAGCAGCGCCCCGAAGCCCGCGGCGTCTGCGGTGCGCCAGATGGTGCCCAGGTTGCCGGGGTCCTGCACGCCGTCCAGCGCCACGATGAGCGCCGGGGTGTCGTTGAGCGGCAGCGGCGCGGGCAGGTCGAAGGAGGCGCATACCCCCTGGGGCGTCACCGTGTCGCACACCGTGGCGAGCAGCTCCCCGGGAACCGTGAAGGCACGCGCGCCCCTTGCGGCCAACTCCTCCGCGAACGCCGCGTGAGCGTCTCCGGCCAGCGCCTCGCGGATCGTCAGCCCGCAGCCCAGCGCCTCCCGGATCAGCACCTCTCCCTCCACCAGGAACCGCCCCTGGCTGACGCGGCCCTTGCGCTGGTTCAGGGCGCGGAGGCCCTTGACGGTGGGATTCTTGGCGCTGGTGATCCTCTCGAGCATGGGAAACGACCTCCTGACGGGATACAGATGGTTATGATCTACTTTTCTCCCCTTGCGACGCAGTAGCAGAGGAGATACACCCGCTCCGCCCCGGCCTTTCGCAGGGCGTCAGCACAGGTATGAGCGGTGGCGCCGGTGGTGCGGACGTCGTCGATGAGCAGCACGCGGCGGCCTGTCAGGTCGGCATGGGCCTCGATCACGCCCCGCAGATTTTCCATGCGCTGGGCGGAATCCAGGCGTGCCTGCTGCCGCACGGCGCGGACGGCCCGCAGGGCGTCCACGGGCTCCAGCTCGAGCCGCGCCGCCACATCCCGGGCCAGCAGCTCGGCGTGGTTGTAGCCGCGCTTCCGCCGTCTCTTGGGGTGCATGGGCACCCAGGCCACACAGTCCGCGCCGGTGGGCTCGATGGCATGATAGGCCTTCGCCATGTCCCCGGCCATGAAGGGCGCAAGCCGGGAGATGCCGCCGTACTTCAGCGCCTGCACCAGCTTCGCCGCGGGGCCCCGATAGACGTAGGCGCAGGCCGCGCCGTCCAGGCCTCGGGGCGGCAGATCCGCGCCCACCCAACTCATCGCCAGCGCCTGCCGGCAATCCTGGCACAGCCAGTCCTGGGGAAAGCCCGCCATTGTGCCGCAGCCCAGGCACACCGCGCGCTTCGGAAACAGAAAGCCCAGGACGGCCTCGAGGAGGGATTTCATATTGTGATCAGACATCGTCAGCCCTGCTTCTTCTTAAGGCGCACGTCCAGCGCGGAGTAGCGCCTGAGGATGTGGTTGTTGTCCACCATCTGCCGCACGCAGCCCTCGCGCCCCACGATGACCACCAGCCGCTTGGCGCGGGTGACGGCGGTGTAGAGCAGATTTCGGGTCATGAGCATGGGCGGCCCGGACACCAGCGGCAGCACCACGGCGTCGAACTCGCTGCCCTGGCTCTTGTGGACGGACATGCAGTAGGCCAGCTCCAGCTCGTCCAGCGCGGACTCGTCGTAGTCGGCCACCCGCCCGTCGTCGAACTCCACGGTCAGCCCCTTCTCCTTGCGGTCCACGGCGACGATGTAGCCGATGTCGCCGTTGAACACGCCGTCGCCCTCCTCGCCGTCCTTCTCCCAGGCCAGGTCGTAGTTGTTGCGCACCTGCATCACCTTGTCGCCCCGGCGGAACACCGTCTGCCCGTGGACCAGCTCGGGATTGCCCTGTCCCGGCGGGTTCAGCGCCCCCTGCAAAAGCGCGTTCAGCGCGTAGACGCCCACGTCGCCCCGCTTCATCGGGGCCATGACCTGGATGTCCCGCAGCACGTCGCACCCCATGTAGCGGGGCAGCCGGGTCTGCACCAGCGCCACCACCGACGCGGCGGCCTGGGCGGCGGAGTCCTTGCGCTCCAGGAAGAAGTCGGTGTCCCTGGCGCGGATGACGGGATACTCCCCCGCGTTGATGCGGTGAGCGTTCAAGACGATCTGGCTTCGGCCTGCCTGCCTGAAGATCTGCGTCAGCCGCACCACCCGCAGCGCGTCGGCGGCGATCAGGTCCCGCAGCACGTTGCCCGCGCCCACGCTGGGCAGCTGGTCCGCGTCGCCCACCAGGATCAGGCGGGTGCCCGGACGCAGGGCCTTCAGAAGCGAGCGCATCAGGAAGATGTCCACCATGGACATCTCGTCCACGATCACCACGTCGGCGTCCAGCGGGTTGTCATCGTCCCGTATGAAGCCGTGGCCCTCCCCGGAATACTCCAGCAGCCGGTGGACGGTCTGGGCGGGTCGGCCCGTGGCGTCGCTCATGCGCCGCGCGGCGCGTCCCGTGGGCGCGCACAGCTCCACCATGCCCAGCCGCTGGGTCACCCGGATGATCAGGTTGATGGTGGTGGTCTTGCCGGTGCCGGGGCCGCCGGTGACGATGCATATGCCCTCCCGGGCCGCGGCCTCCACTGCCTCCCGCTGCTGGGGGCAGAGCTCCACCCCCGTCTCCGCCTCGTATTCGGCGATCTCCCGATCCAGCGCTTCGCCGTCGATGGACCGCGCGCGGATGCTCTTGAGCTGCTTCATCAACAGCTGTGCCGTCTCGCACTCGGCGCGGTGGAAGCGGGGCAGGTATACGGCGTCGTCCTCGCCCACGCGCTCCAGGACCAGCTTCTCCTCTAAAAGCTGTGCGCGAAGCTGGTTTTCCACCAGGCCCCGGTCCGCGTTCAGCACCCGACACGCCTCCTGGATCAGCGTCTTCATCGGCAGGTACATGTGGCCCCCGTTGGCCGCGGCCTCGCTGAGCACATAGCGTATGCCCGAGCCCACCCGGAACTCCGACTCCCGCCCGAAGCCCATGCGCATGGCGATGTCGTCGGCGGTGCGAAAGCCCACGCCCTCGATCTCGTCCACCAGCCGGTAGGGATTGCCGCGCAGGACCGTCTCGGTGGTGTCGCCGTAGGCCCGGTACACCTTCATGGACAGCGCCGCAGACAGGCCGTATTCCTGCAAAAACATCAGTGTGCCCCGCATGCCGTTGTGCTCGGCGAAGGATTGGGCGATCATGGCGGCCCGCTTCGCGCCGATACCCGGCACCTCGGACAGCCGCTCGGGCTCGGACTCCAGCACGTCCAGCGTCCGCGCGCCGAAATAGGCCACGATCTGCTTGGCCGTGGCCGCGCGCACGCCCTTGACCAGCCCGGAGGCCAGGTACTTCTCCACCCCGGTCAGTGTCTTGGGGCGAGTGGCCTCGTAGCCGGTGACCCTGATCTGCCGCCCGTAGGTCCTGTGCTCCACCAGCTCGCCGTCGAAGATCCCGTGCTCGCCCTCGGCCAGGAAGGGCATGACCCCCACCGCCGCGATGGGCGTCCGGCTGCCGTCCACCTTCAGCGAGGCCACCGTCCAGCCGTTTTCATCGTTGCGGTAGACGATGCTCTCCACGGTCCCCTCGTACTTTGACACGCGCTCACTTCCTCGATACAGCAATAGGGGCAATGCGGAAATTCGTTCCCGGGGAAACGAGTTTCCTGACGGGCAGGAACTCATTTTTCTCCACAAACGCAGGCGTTTGTTCCCGAAAAATGCAATTCTGACGTGCATGCCGCCAGAATTGATTGAAGATGGGGCGGCCTGCAGGCCTCCTCATGCCCCTCCGGGGCTTATCTATAATCCTAGGGGCGGCGTTTCCGCCGCCCCGTGATATCATTTCGCCGCGTTCTTGGCGTAGATCAGACACAGACCCTTGAGGGTCAGCAGGCCGTCCATGACGTCGATGACGTGGCTCTCCCCCGCCACCAGGACGGCCAGGCCGCCCGTGGCGATGACCTTGATATTGGGCACGTTCATCTCCCGCTTCATGCGCTCCACCAGGTAGTTGATCTGGCCGATATACCCGTAGACGATGCCGGCCTGCATGTTTGTGACGGTGTTGCGCCCGATGACACTCTCCGGCTTCACCAGCTCGAACCGGGGCAGCTTGGCGGTGTTCTCCGTCAGCGCGTCGGCGGCCAGCTTGAGGCCCGGGCAGATCGCGCCGCCCAGAAACTCGCCCCTTGCCGAGATCGCGCCGAAGGACGTGGCGGTGCCGAAGTCGATGGTGATGCAGGGCCCGCCATAGAGCTCGTAGGCCGCCACGGCGTTGGCGATGCGGTCGCTGCCCAGCTCGCGGGGGTTCTCGTACTTGATGTTGATGCCCGTCTTGACCCCCGGCTCGATCTTCATGGGCTCCATGCCGAAGTAGTTGCGGCACATGTGCTCGATGGTGAAGTTGATCTGCGGAACCACCGAGGACATCATGATGCCCTCAACCTGCTCCGGCGCCACGCCGTTGTGGTGCAGCAGGTTCATCAGCGCCATGCCGTACTCGTCCGAGGTGCGGTTGCGGTTGGTGGACAGACGCCAATACTGGACCATGTTCATCCCGTCAAACAGGGCGGTCTTCATATTGGTGTTGCCGATATCAAGGGTCAGTATCATGGGATCGCTCCCTCATTATTAGTCTTTGATGAAGCCCGCGCGAATCAGCGCCGCGCCCACCGCGCCGGTGGCCACCGTGGAGACCAGCATCTCCACCAGGCCGTTGACGCCCACGGCGGCGACGATGTAGGTGAGCATCCCCCGCCCGGCCATGGAGTTCTGCATGTATTCGGTATTGCCAAACAGCCACACCAGCGAGGTCATGAAGAACAGCGTGTTCAGAAACGCCGCGCAGAAGCCCGTCACCGCGCAGCCCGCATAGGGGTTGAGCTTCTTCGACAGCCTGTAGATATAGCCCAGCAGAAAGCCGTCAAGCAGCCTCGGGAAAAAGCGCTGCACAAAGGCCAGGAAGGGATTCACCGCGGCCAGCGCCGCGCCCATCCCGGAAAACCCGCAGATGCCGAAGCACTGCAAAAAACTGATGATGCCGAACGCGCCGCCGATGATGGCCCCGCCCATGGGACCGATGGCGATGGCCGCGATGGCCACGGGGATCATGTTGAAGGTGATGGACAGACCGGCGGGCTGGGGGATGTTCACATAGGCCAGCACGATCAGCACCGCCACCAGCAGGCCCAGCAGCACAAAGTTACGGGTAGACAGCTTCTTCATCTTTCATTCCTCCGTTCGAGTTCCTATGGATACCCTACGCATAAAGAGAACCGGGTCACCGTGTTCGGCTCCGCAGATGCCGACGGGGTTATTATAGCATATCGCGGCACAGGGGGTAAAGATGGTAATGTTAATATGAAAAAAAGTTTTACATGACGCAACCGGCTTGCGCAATCTGCCGGAGTGCGCTATAATGATTGCACAATGTTTGTTGAGGAGGCTTGAGCATATGATCACGCGCAAGGCCCAGCAGGGGCACAGCATCCGGGAAGCCATGCGGGGCGGAGAGAAGTACGTGCAGTTTACGGACCTGTCCGCCAGGGTCCCGGACAACGTTCGGGTGTATTCGATCCTGACGCTGATCCCCGGGGCGTCCATCGGCTACCACGTCCATGAGAACGAGACCGAGCTCTTCTACTTCCTGGAGGGCGCCGGGAAGGTCCGCGACGACGATGAAGAATTCGACATCGCCGCGGGCGACTCCATGGCCACCTTCTCCGGCCATGGCCACGGCGTCACCAACACCGGCGACACCGACCTGGTGCTGCTGGCCTGCATCGTAAAGGACTGAAATAGGGTAGAGGGAGGGCCATAGCCCTCGCCCCTCCCATTGCACCGTACGTACCGGTCAGGTATACGGCGCTACATCGCAACATGGTTTCAAGTATTACCCAGGTAATAAGCGAGAGGATCGACCAAACCAGGCCGGTTCTCTTTCTTATTGGGCAAGGATAGCACTTTGGGTCCCAGCAGGAAGT
>CADCAS010000011.1 GCA_902799465.1 uncultured Eubacteriales bacterium | reverse complement strand
GTAATACTTGAATCCATGTTACGATGTAGCGCCGTATACCTGACCGGTATGTACGGTGCAACGGGAGGGGCGAGGGCTATGGCACTCCCTCTACCCTATATTATTTATTCAGCCCTGATGTGATGTAGGATTTATAACAGGCTAACGGGGAACGACCTCTCAGTCACCGACTTCGTCGGCGACAGCTCCCCTGAAAGGGGAGCCAAGACTGTCGCATCATCATTCCCTCTTGGCTCCCCTTCCAGGGGAGCTGTCAGCCGTCAGGCTGACTGAGAGGTCGTCCCCCATAGTCCGCCACAATTCCATTCGATACAGGACTGAACAATTATATCACATCCATCAAAAGACCCTCCGCGTAAATCACGCGGAGGGGTGGATAACAGAACGCTTAGAAGCTCTCGAGCAGCTTGACCGCGGCGTCGGCGTAGGCGGTGAGCAGCTGCCGGGTCTTTTCGGGGTTGTCGGAGACGGCGTTGACATAGAGCTTGATCTTGGGCTCGGTGCCGGAGGGGCGCACGCACACCCAGGCCTTGTTCTCCAGCTCGAAGTACATCACGTTGGACTTGGGCAGGGTGAGGGTCTCGGTGGCACCGTCGCAGGCGGTGCGGATGGAGGACTGATAGTCACGCACGGCCACGACCTTCTCGCCGGCGAAGTCCTTGGGCGGATTCTCGCGAAGCGCGGCCATGGTGTGCTGCATCTTCTCCAGGCCGTCCTTGCCGGGCAGCACGAAGGAGGCCACCTTGTCGCCGTAGTAGCCGTACTTCTCATACAGCATCTCGATGGCGTCCACCAGGGTCTTGTTGTACATCTTCTTGTACCAGCTGGCGGCCTCGGCGATCAGCATGCAGGCGTTGACGCCGTCCTTGTCGCGCACGTCGGTGCCGGACAGGAAGCCGTAGCTCTCCTCAAAGCCGAACATGAAGGTGTTGCAGCCGGTGGTCTCGAAGATGTGGATCTGCTCGGCGATGTACTTGAAGCCGGTCAGCACCTTGATGAGCTTCACGCCGTAGTCGTCGCAGATGGCGCGGGCCATCTCGGTGGACACGATGGTGGTGACCGCCGCGGCGTTGGCGGGCAGCTCGCCGCGCTCCTTCTTCTGGGACAGGATGTAGTGCAGCAGTATGCAGCCGATCTGGTTGCCGTTGAGCAGCTTCGGGCCGTTTTCGGTCATGCAGGCGATGCCCACGCGGTCGCAGTCGGGGTCGGTGCCGACGCACAGGTCCGCGCCCAGCTCCTGCTGCATCTTGAGGGCCAGCGCGAAGGCGCGGGGATCCTCGGGATTGGGAACGGGCACGGTGGGGAAGTTGCCGTCGGGCAGCTCCTGCTCGGGCACGACGTACACGTTCTCCATGCCGATCTCCTTGAAGATGCGGCGCACCGGGATGTTGCCGGAGCCGTGCAGGGGCGTGTAGACGATCTTCAGGGTCTTGCCCATCTCCTTCGCCAGCTCGGGATTGACGGACAGCTTTTTGATGGCGGCGATGTAGGCGTCGTCCACGTCCTTGCCGATGTAGGTCAGCAGGCCCTTTTCGATGGCCGTCTTTTCGTCCATGGGCATGGACTCCTCGTCGGTGACTTCGGGCAGCAGGTCGGTGATGCCCTTGACGGACTCGGGGGGCATCTGGCCGCCGTCGGTCCAGTAGACCTTGTAGCCGTTGTACTGGCTGGGGTTGTGGCTGGCGGTGATGACCACGCCGGCGATGCACTTCAGATGCCGCACGGTGAAGGACAGCACCGGCACGGGCCGCAGGGATTCAAACAGATAGGCCTTGACGCCGGAATTGGCCAGCACCAGGGCGGTCTCCTTGGCAAACTCGGTGGACTTGTTGCGGCTGTCATAGGCGATGGCCACGCCCTGCTCCGCCCCGCCGGGCTTGGTGAGGATGTACTTCGCCAGCGCGCGGGTCACGCGGCGGACGTTGAAGATGTTCAGGCGGTTGGTGCCGGCGCCCAGCACACCGCGCATGCCGGCGGTGCCGAATTCCAGATCGCGATAGAAGCGGTCCTCGATCTCTTTGGGGTCGTTCATGATGGCTTTCAGGTCGGCCATGGTCTCGGGGTAGTCGGCGTAGGCCTTCATCCACTTCTCATACAGCTTCATGGGTTCCATGGGGCATAACCTCCTTCTATAAATCCGCTTTCGTCAGGCTTCCTTCGACGCCAGATAGGCGTTGAGCTTGTTCACCAGCTCGTCCACGTCGGTGCCGTGGGCGGCGCAGCCCATCTCCAGGCTCTCCATCTGGCTGAAGGGGCAGCCCATGCAGTGCATGCCGTATTCCATCATCAGCGGCGCGGTGCTGCGGTCGATCTCCAGCACCTGGCCGATGCTCATGGTCTTGTCGATGGTCGTCATGGTCCCTAACCTCCGTCTAACGATAATATGTTGGTCAAACCTTACCATATACAGTTTACACTATTTGTGCGATAATTGCAAGATGCGGAGGAAGATTTTCGGATTGAATAAAAAAGCGGAGAGCGGGAAGTGGAAAGCGGGGAGTTGAATGGCGGCTGGCGCTGTTTGATTGAAAGCGCGTCAGCTCACTGTTCAACGCTCCACTCCCAACTCTCCACTCTCCGCTATCAGCGCTTTAATAAGCGCGGTATTCCAGGCGATTGACTCAGATTCCCACGACGAGCAACCCGATATAGACCGCGTAGACACCGAGCATCGCCACGCCCTGCCATTTGTGGAATTTGCCGGTGATCAGGGGCGGGAGCACGGCGAGGAGCACCAGGCCGAAGCAGAAGGGCATGTCCAGGGTGATGTTCTGCCGGAGGATGGGGAGGGCCTTGCCGGAGACCACGCTGCACAGCGGGAGGATCAGGGTCAGGTCGATGATGTTGGCCCCGATGATGTTGCCGATGGACAGGCTGGACTGCTTCTTGACGATGGCGGTGACGGTGGTGACCAGCTCGGGCAGGGAGGTGCCGACGGCCACCAGCGTGGCGCCGATGATGCTCTCGGGCACGCCGAACAGCCGCGCCAGCTCCGTGCCGTAGTCCACCATCAGCCGCGCGCCGATGACGATGCCCGCCACGCCCGCGAAGAACTTGATGATGTTGGTGATGACGGTCCTGCGGTCCTTCTCGGGCCGGCCCTCGCCGCTGTCCGCGCGCATGGCCTTGCGCGCGCCCATCACGGACTCCACCATGTAGGCAACGAACAGTATCAGCAGCACCACGGACCCGGCGATGGACAGGCTTCCGCCCAGAGAGAATGCCAGCAGCAGCCCGATGGCCACTGCCATCATGATGAACTTGAAGGCCTGCGCGCGCCGGTCGATGGCCGCGGCGATACAGACCACCGAGATACCCATGATCAGTCCGATGTTGGCCGTCACCGAGCCCACCGCATTGCCCACCGCGATGCCGATGGACCCGCTGGCCGAGGCCATCAGCGACACCAGCAGCTCCGGCATGGTGGTTCCCAGACTGACGATGGTGGCGCCGATCAGGAACTTCGGCACCCCCGAGACCTCCGCGATCCACGACGCCGCGTCCACAAAGAAGTCGCCGCCCTTGATGATCAGCACCAGGCCCAGTAGGAACAGCAGTATGATGACGACAGGACTCATATACGATTGCCTCCTCGTGTTGTCGGGAGCCGCGCGCCGGCATATAAAGAGACTCATGGCTTTATTGTATGCCATGAGTCTCATTAATTAAAGCACGCCAGGCCGGACATCCCGGACCGCGATTGTTGACGTGCTGCGCCAAAGCGCCAACTACTCCCTCATTGCCCCGCATTGTACCACTGTTGGGGGGAAAAGTCAAATTAAATTTAGGGAGTAGGGAGTAGGGAGTAGGGAGTAGGGGGGGTTACGGCAGAGCGTCTGCTTCTGTTGAGGGGAAGGACTTCAAGGAAGGTCGGGGAACGACCTCTCAGTCACCGCCTCGGCGGTGACAGCTCCCCTGGGAGGGGAGCCGAGAAAGAGGACGATGCGTCAGCATTGGCAGCTTTGAAAGGTCGTCCCCTCATCCTGACAATATGCGTGATCTGTATCAATCGAAGCACGAACCCCTGCCGTTCTCCCCCTACTCCCTACTGCCTACTGCCTACTGCCTACTCCCTACTCCTCAGCGCTGTTGATCCCGTGGCTCGTTGCCCACTGCCGCACGGTTGCGCTGGGAGAGACGATGAACACGTCGGGGGAATCGGCGAAGGCGTCGTCGGCGATGGTGGAGACGCTGGCGGGAATGGTGATTAGGGCCAGGTTGGGGCAGGCGGCGAAGGCGCGGCTGCCGATGCTCTGGCACCCGTCGGGCACCACGACCTCCTCACCGGCCACGCCCTCGAAGGCGCGGGCGGGGATGGCGGGGACCAGCTGGGGGATGTTGATGATGTGCTCGAAGCCCGCGCCGGTGAAGATCCGCACGCCCAGGTCGCAGCTCAGAGCGTTGCTGCCGGAGGCGTAGCGCTTGGCCCCGCCGGAGACGCTGCGGCTGCCGGAGGACAGGGCCAGGCCCGTCAGGGTGGCGTTCTCGGACACGTCCAGCGTGTTGAGCGGGTTCCCGGCGCACAGCAGGGTGGTGAGCTTGGGCATGAGGGTCACGTCCAGCTCGGCGAGATTGTTGTTGGTGGCGTCCAGGGAGGTCAGCGCGGTGAGGTACTCCACGCCGTCCAGCCGGGTCACGCCGCGCCCGCTGATGTTCAGGGACGTGGCGGCGGCGATCTCCTCCGCGTCCAGATAGCCGCTGCCGTCGGTGTCGATGGTGGACGCCACCGCGGCGCGCAGCCCGGCGTCCTTGAAGTGCGCCTCGTCCACGGGAACGGTGGTATCCTCCAGGTAGCTGTGCTCGGACAGGGTCAGGTCCGTGGAGCGGAGCACCCGCAGCGTGGCGGCGTTGTAGGTGTAGGGCACGTCCCGCCGCAGCGAGAAGGTGTAGCCCACGCTGGGGCCGCCGTTCGACGAGCCCACCATGAACAGCAGGTCCGGGGAGCCCACCGAGTTTTCGTCGCAGTTGGTCACGTCCACGTGGTAATTCTTGTTGTTGGGCATGTGGACGATGTTCCACATGTGGTTGGAATTGTCGATCTTGCCCGAGATGGAATAGCAGGTGATGGCGTCGTCCTGGAAGTCGGTCATGTCGCAGAGGTACTGGAACGCCTTGGCGTAGCCCTCGCACACCACAGTGGTGGAGGCGTCGCCGTCAAACACCCAGATGAGCTGCCAGGGATTGCCGTAGACGCCGTCGGTGCTCTCGGCGGCCGCCCGGTTGTAGCTGGTCATGGCGCAGATGGTCTCCTTGTAGCCCACCAGCTTGGCGTAGTCCGAGACCCCGGCGTACTTGCGCACCACGTCCCTGGCCGTCTGCGCCGCTTTCTGCGCGGTCTGGGCCGTGCTGGCGTTGAAGGTGAAGCTGCCGGCGGAGAATTCCGGGGCCACCGCGAAGCGCACCACCATGCTGCTGTTGAAGAAGATGGTGTCGTTGGTGTGGCTCTTGGTGTAGCTGCCGCTGACGGAGGGATACGAGCCGCTCATGCCGGTGGTCTTGTCGAACCAGTAAAGCTCATAGGGATGATCCCACAAAAGCGCGTTCAGCAGGGAGGTATCGTAGGCGACCTTCTTTTGAAGCGCGGCCTTGGCGGTGGCGTCGATCTTGCCCTCGTCGGTGATGACCCGGCTCACGCCCAGGTCCTGGGCGGTGAAGCGCACGCCGTCCATGCCCAGCACGGACAGGGGCACCTCGAAGGCCGTGGACGTGCGGTCGCCCGCGGCCACCTGGGCGATCAGGGGCGCCAGGTAGTCATACAGGGAACGGTTGATGCCCGACAGATCCCCGCCCACGTTTCGCGGGGTGAACAGGCCGCCGGTGCGCACGCCCATCAGTCCGGCCAGGTAGCCCTCCAGGGCTTCGTCGCTGGTGATGCCCTCGTCGATGATATGGGTCACCTCGCCCAGCGGCTCCGGTTCGACCGTGTAGACCTCCTCGGCCATCGCCGCGGGCAGAGCCAGCAGCGCCAGGAACAAAAGCCCGATCAACAGCCGCTTCACATCCATCATGCTCATTCCTCCCATTCCAAAGAGCGCCCGCCGCACCCCAGCCGGGCGCGGGCCGCATTGCTATAATTTTCTAATCTACATTATAGCATAAAACTGCGTCAGAACAAGTGTGAAAGTATGAAGATTGGGGATTTACGGGGCATCAGGCGGCGTTGTGCCGGGTCCAATTTCTGTAAAACGAAAATCGGTATAATACCCGCCGCAGATAACGTGGGTGTCACATTCAACCCGTATCATGGTTGTACAAACCGAAGCGAAGGGCCGTGAGACGATGATGCTGGTCTTCCTGTTGATCCATTTTCTGCTGCTTGCCGCTGCCGTCGCGGCGGCTGTATTTGGCCTGTGGGGCATCGCCCTGATTGACCTGGCGGCGTGCCTCGCCGTCGCCGCGGGACTCAGGGCCGCGGGACGGGACCGCTATGTCACCATGCGCTACAGCGAGATCGCCCGGCGCATGGACTTCGAGCCGCTGCCCGCCCCCGTGATGCGGGTGGAGGAAGCGCCCCGACAGCCTGAGGAAGTCCCCGAGGAAGCGCTGGATTTGGCGGCGTAATACTATCATTCACCGCAACGCGCCCGCAATCATTACCATTCAGTCAATGGGATAAATTGGGATTTATGAATGAGGAATTAGGAATGAGAAATTAGGAATTATAAATGGCTCGGCTGCGTAGGGACGCGATGCGCCGCCCGCCAAGCAGTACGTATTGTTTCGGTATATGGCGGGCAGCCATTGTGGCTGCCCCTACAACGCGCAGCAGCTGCTATTAATTCCTAATTCCTCATTCCTAATTCCTAATTCCTAATTCTCCCCTCCAAATCCCAATTTGGAAGAGTGAATGGTAACCTGCAATCCTCTTTCCTGTGCTGTCATATACAATTTCATAGTTGCCATATTGACGAATTTGTGATATTATTATGACAGAAAGCGTTAGAATCAACGAAGAAGGAGAGATGTTGCCCATGTTCGGAAAAAAGCAGATTACGTCGTTGGAGAGCGAGGTCCAGGAGCTGCAGTCGAAGCTGAACCAGGTCATCCAGGAAAACGGCTCCCTCAAGGAGCAGCTCGACGCCGCCAACCGGCAGATTTCCCGCCTCGAAGCCCAGCTGCAGGACTATGACGCGGAAAAGGCCCGGGAGGAGGCCCTCTCCCTGAAGGCGGAATACGAGGGGCTGCGGGAGCTGTACAAGCAGAAGAACCAGGAGTTCGACGATTCCATCGAGGAGAAGGAGCAGACCTTCGCCCGGGATCAGGCCATTCAGCGCCACAATCTGGAAAACGAGATCCGGGACAACCGTCAGGCGAACCAGGACTACGTCGCCGAGACCGTGCGCACCTTCGGCCAGAGCTACAACTATTACCTGGGCCAGATCAAGACCCTGATGGACGCGCTGAGCCGCGTGGCCGCCCAGACCGGCGAGACCCTGTTCTCCGGCGAGAACGCCGACCTCAAGGACCGCTTCGGCACCCAGATGCAGGAGTACCTCAAGGCGGGGGAGGAGCCGCCCGTGCCCGTCATGGAGCCCCCCATCGAAGAGGAAACCGAACCGGAGGCATGATCACGGCCCACGCATGAATGATAAGACGGATTGAAATCTTACAGAAAGGTTACGAATCGTACCTGTTTCAATCACATGTACAGGCTGTGCCGGTGCATGTGGATTCCCACAAAGAAATCGCTTGCGATTTCGACTGGGAATCGGTACCATCGTGTCGTCAGGCGCGAATTTCCGCGTCCCTTCCTCCCTCGCGCAAAATCCGCAGATTTTGCGCGACAGGCTCACGCATTCATGCGTGAGCCGTGGAGGCATGATTCCCCCGGCATGGACAGCTTCAGACGCCTTCCTGTTGGCAGGAGGGCGTTTTTCTCGCGTCTTGAATGGATGTAACTGTTCGATCGTGGACTCCTTCCGACCCGCTTCGCGGCCCACCTCCCTCAAAGAGGGAGGCTTTTGGGACCTCGTTCAGGCTCCCTCTCCGAGGGAGCTGTCAGCCGCAGGCTGACTGAGGGAGTCCTCCCTGGGTGCCTGAACAATTGCCAGTTACCTATAAATATTCGTTATAGACAAATCTCCGCTTCTCCTGTATAATAATGAGTGAAGGACAAGTTAAAGGAATGTGTCAAAAGAATCAGGGAAACGGAGGGTGATCGTATGGCGGACGCACCACTGAGGATGTACACCGTTATAGCCCTGGTTCTTTCGGCAGTGGACATCAATTTTGCCGTCAAGGCGTTCAGAAAGCCGGACAAGGTGGGCAAGTCGATGGGCTGGTCGGCGAGCTTCGCGGCGCTGATTACGCTTGCGTATCTGGCCAGCACGCGCACGCGGGACCCGGCGCTGGTCTCGGTATGCTCCACTCTCGAGTTCATAGGGATCGACTTTCTGCTGGTCTGCCTCACGTATTACGCCTTTCTGGCCACGGGCATCTATGACCGCGCGGTGAGCCGCAACACCAACACCATCCTCCGGCTCCTGGCCACGGCGGATTCCATCGGGATGTGCGTCAACGTGTTTACCGGCGAGGCCGTGACCTACGATCTGCTGGAGCCCTACGGCGTGGCCTACCAGATGAAGACGCCCTACATCGTCCATCTGGTGTTCGCCTACACCATGGTGGTCATCATACTGTCCGTGCTGATCTTCAAGAGCGTCCAGACCCCGCGGCAGTACCGCAACCAGTACCTCCTCATCATCACGGCCATCGGCATGGTGGTGCTGCTCAACGCCATGTTCCTGTTCCAGGACAAGGACTCCTTCTTCAACCGCATCGACTGCTCCACCTTCGGCTACAGCATCGGCCTGTATCTGATGTACTGGGTGGCCTACGACTACAAGGCCAACGACATGCTCAATTCGCTGTCCAAGCTGGTGATGGAGAACGTGGCCCAGGGCGTGGTGCTGTTCGACTACTCGGACCAGTTCATCATGTGCAACCGCCGGAGCCGCGCTCTGCTTCAGGGCGTGCGCATGGACGAGGGCACCACGGTGGCGGACTTCCGCGAGGCGGTGGGCATCGAGCGCGACGGCAGCGAGGATTTCAGCATACAGTGCGACGGGCGCGTGCCCCTGCGCTGCGACTATCGCAGGCTCCGGGACGGCAAGGGCGGCGTCATCGGCAACTTGTATGTGTTCACGGACATCTCCCGCGAGAAGGACATCACCACCGGGTTTGAGTATTCCCGGGGACACCTGGGGGACCTCGAGCTGCCCACGCCCTCCACCGTCGCGGTGTTCGACATCATCGGGCTGAGCCGGATCAACGGCGTCGAGGGCGTGGATGCCGGGGACCAGGCCATACGCGCCCTGGCCAAGCAGATGCGCGCCTGCATGCCCGAGGACACACAGTTCCTTCGCGGCGAGGAGGCTCATCTCATCGCCCTGTGCCCCAATCTGACCGAGGCCGCGGCGGCGGAGCACGCCAGGCGCGTGCTCGAGGGCCTGCCCCGGCAGACGGCCTACGGCCTGTGCCCGCTGGAGGGGAGGACCCCGGCGGAGGCGCTGGAGCTGGCCTATAGAAGCGTCCACATCAAGAAGCTCCTCAATCCCGATTCCATGCGCTCCCAATTCCTGGCCTCGCTGGTGCGGGCATTGAAGGAGGCGGACGCGGACACCGAGGACCACGTCCGCAGGACGCAGCGCATGGGCGCGCTGCTGGGCGAGCGGATCAGGCTGGGCGACGTGGAGCTGTCCCAGCTGGAGCTGCTGTGCCTGCTGCACGACATCGGCAAGGTGGGCATCCCGCTGGAGATCCTGAACAAGCCCGGCAGGCTGGCCGAGCAGGAGTGGGAGGTGCTGCGCACCCACCCCGACAAGGGCTACCAGATCGCCATGTCCTCCGATGAGCTGAAGCCCATCGCCGACATGATCCGCTATCACCACGAGCGCTGGGACGGCAGGGGCTATCCCGCGGGGCTGAAGGGGGAGGAGATCCCGGTCCTGTCCAGGATCATCGCCATCGTGGACGCCTACGACGCCATGGTGAACGACCGCAGCTACCGCAAGGCTCTGTCCCCGGAGAAGGCCCAGCAGGAGATCCGGGACAACGCGGGCGGGCAGTTCGACCCGGCGCTGGCCGCGGAGTTCCTGCGTCTGCTCGAGGAGCACCCGGATATCGCGGTGGGCGAGAAGGTCAGTGCCGAGGCGGAGGATCGGAGGACGTCCGTACTCGCCGCCGAACCCACCGGCTCCACCGTGCCCATCGCCTACAGCCGGTATCTGCTGGACATCGGCGATACGATCATCGAGGTGGACGACAGCTTCACGGACATCACGGGGTATACCCGGGAGGAGGCCGTGGGCCACATGTCACAGATCGACCTGATTCCCTTTGAAAACCGGGCCGACTATCTGCTGACCGTCAGCAACCAGTTCAACCGCGGGAGCATGGCCTATCTGCGCCACGAGATCCAGCGGCGGGACGGCGAGCGCATCCAGGTGGCCTGCTACGGCCGCAGGTATTTCGACTCCGCGGCCCGCACGTTCAGAAACGAGATCATCATATTCAGACTCTGACGGGCGGACAGTACAACGCAGGGGCGCCGTTGATCGGCGCCCCTGCGTCATGCAATGGGATGTAACTGTTCAGTTCTGCGACAAACAGAGACTTGGCAGGCTGCGGGGGACGACCTCTCAGTCAGCCTAACGGCTGACAGCTCCCCTGGGGCTCCCCTTTCAGGGGAGCTGTCGCCGACGAAGTCGGTGACTGAGAGGTCGTTCCCCGTTGCCTCGTACAATCTCCACTTATTACAGCAGAACTGAATTGATACAATGGGATTATTGTTTTGCGCAGAGGCTTTCTGCGCGCTCGAACACGGAGGCGACGCTGCCGGTGCCGTCGTACTTGGCCATGCCGAAGGCGACCATCACGCCGCCGGTCTCGCGGTTTTTGCGGTTGCTCTCCTCCAGCTGGGCCACCAGCGCGTCGATGGTCTCGTAGTCGTGGCCCTCGGCGATGGCGGCGAAGCGGTCCCCGGAGACCCGGAACACCGGGCTGTGCTTGAAGGTATCGCAGATGACGGCGCAGGCGTCGCGGATCAGCTGGTTCCCGGCGTCGCGGCCCCTGGCCTCGTTGACCCACTGGAGCCCGTACACCCGGCAGATGACGATGGCGTACTGAACGGTCTCGCCCTCCTCGATCTGGCGGGCCAGCATATCGGATATGCTGTCGTAGGCCGTGCGGTTCTTCACGCCGGTGAGGACGTCCAGATTGGCCTCGCTGCGGGCCGCGGACAGCTTGCGCTCGTAATCCTGCTCATGGCGCACCTGGGCGTCGATGTCGTTGACGCCGATGATCAGCACCGGCCCGCCCTGCTCCTCCACCAGCGCGGCCCTGAGGCTGACGTAGCGGGGTTCCCCGTCCATCAGCATCCGGTACTGGAAGCCGTAGACGCCCCCCTTCTCGAGCCGGGGCATGATGTTCTCCCGGGTCAGCAGGGTCTGGAACTTGACCAGATCCTCGGGATAGATGAGCCGCCGACTTTCGATGCGGGACTGGGCGAAGAAATCCTCGCCCTCCGTGGGGATGCCGAGCCCGGCGTAGTCGTTGCTGGCGCGGTACTCCAGGTAGCGGCCCGTGGCGGGGTCGATGGAATAGATGCAGATGAAGCCCTGGGTGAGGGCGGTGACCCGGGAGTACACGGTCTTTTCGGTCTGTATGCGGGACATGGCCTCCTTCTGGCGCATCTGGGCGTCCACGTTGCTGACGCCCACGATGACGCGGTTCCGGTCTCCCGGCATGCGCACGGCCTTCAGGTCCACGTAGGTGGGCGCGCCGTCGATCATCAGCCGGTAGGTCACCTTGAACTTACCCTCGGCGTCCAGGGCGCGCTCCACGTTCTCACGGTTGAAGGCGTCGACGAAGGCCGCCTGATCCTCCCCGTAGAGGTGAACCATCGCGTCCCTCCGGCTGGCGGCGAAGAAGTCCTCGCCGTGGCGCTCGAGCGCCAGGTCCTCCTGCTCGGAATCGGGGCTGTATTCGATGAAGCGCTCCGTGTCCATGTCCACATAGTAGAGGTTGACGTAATCGGAGGCCAGGGCCTTGGCCATCTGGCTGTAGTTCATGCCGGTGGTGTCGCCCTCCCGGATGACGGCCAGCACCGCCACGGCGACGGCCGCCGTGCCCGTGACCGGGTTGACGGCCACGCGGCGGATGAGTATGTGGGCCAGGGTGTGCTCGTCCACCTTCTCGTCGATGATGGTCCGGTTTCCGACCCTGCTGCATTGGAGCGCCGACTTGAGGAACGTGGCGCCGAGCCGGTTGGCGGGATCCGTGCAGTCGAACTCCATCGTGTCGTAGCTCCTGCCCACGGTGCGGTGCATGAATTCCCGGAAGGAGCGGTTGCAGCGGTTGAACCGCGCCTTCGTGCCGCTGACCTCCATGATGCACATGGGCAGGGCGTTGTAATACTGGCTCAGGGACTCGTCGTTCTCGCTGGCCAGGGTGGACATGTCGTGCAGGTTGATCCGGCCGATGGAGGCGTAATACTCCGACTCGTCCGGGTTCTCATACGACAGATCGCCGCCGTTTCTGTACAGCGTGAGGATGCTCTCGAAGGGGAGGGGCTTGCCGTAGTAATAGCCCTGGATGCGGGTGCAGCCGATCTCCCGCAAGAATTCCACCTGCTCCGCCTGCTCCACGCCCTCGCAGACGGTCTCCATGCCCAGGCCAATGGCCATGCTCATCAGCTCGTTCAATATGATCCTGCTCTCGTCGCCCTCGCCGAAGCGCTCCATGAAGCGCATGTCGAACTTGATGAGGTCGAAGTGGATCTGCTGGAGCACGTCCAGCGAGGAATAGCCGCTGCCGAAGTCGTCCATCCACACCGGGAAGCCCAGCTGCCTGAACCGGGCGACCTGCGCCTTCATGAACTCGAAGTCGCCGCCGATCACGCTCTCGGTGATCTCCACGGTGATCATGGAGCGTTCGATCCCGGCGTCGTCCACGCGGCGGCGGATCTCCTCCACGATGTCGCAGCTCTCGAAGTCCATGCGGGAGAGGTTGATGGACTGGGGCACGGGGTACATCCCGGCCTCGGTCTGCCGCTTCATCTTCTTGAGCACCTCGTCCACCACGTACAGGTCCAGCTTGTAGATCTGCTTGGACTGCTCCAGAGCGGGGATGAAGTCGGCGGGGGAGAGGAAGCCCAGCGCGGGGTCGATCCAGCGGGCCAGCGCCTCCTCGTCGCAGATCTTGCCGTCGGCGGCGCGGACGATGGGCTGATAGTAGACCCGGATCCAGCCCTCGTCCAGGGCGCGGTCCAGGCTGTGGATGATGTGGATGTAGACCTCGCTCTTATTGAGCATGGCCTCGTCGTACCAGGTGACGCTGGAGCCGATCTCGCCCTTTTTCAGGTCCCCGGCGAACTTGGCGCGGTCGCAGGCGATGTTCACGTCCACCGCCTCCAGCGCGCAGGGGTAGACGCCCACGCGGATGGGCAGGCGCTCGCCGTTCAGGGCGGTCTCGCATTCCCGCAGCACCGCGCCCAGCTCCGCCTCCACCCGGGCGGTGTCCGTCACCGCGGTGAAGTGGTCGCCGCTGAACCGGCAGACCTGGTGCTTGCTGAACTGCCGAGAAAGTATCCCGGCGAAGTTCACGATCACCTGATCGCCCTTCTCGAAGCCGTACATCTGGTTGTAGTTTTTAAGCCCCACGATGTCGAAGTACAGCATGGCGGGCTGTGCGCCGGCCTCGAGCATCCGCTGCCGGGCGTCCTCCGCGAGAGTGAAAAAGTGCCGCATGTTGGGCAGGTCCGTGAGCCGGTCGTGGTAGATCTGGTGGTTCAAATCGGCGATGGAGCGCCGGATCTGGTCGCGCATCTGCGTGAACGCCCTGGTCAGCGTGCCGATCTCGTTCCTGCCGTGGTAGTCCAGGTTCACGTCGTAATCGGCGTTGGCCAGCCGCTGGGAGGCGTCGGTGAGCTGCTTGAGGGGCTTGGTGATCACGCGCATGATCAGCAGCGTCACGATCATGTAGAAGATCATGAGGGACGCGGATATGACCATGATCTCCCGGATCAGCCGGGTCCAGGGGGCGTTGATCTCCCGGGCGGGGGCGATGCTCGCCAGCTTCATGCCGTTTGAGAGGGTGCAGAAGGATATCTGCCGGTCCTCACCGGCGGCAGAATACCGTATCAGCGCGTCTCCGCTGCTCTCGCGCCGGAGGAGCTCCGAGCGGATCATCAGCCCCAGGTCGTCCAGGTCGCTGGCGATGGGCAGGTCGGGATGGTAGATCACCCGCCCCTCCTGATTCAGCAGGCTCACAAAGCCCGTCTCATAGATGCGGATGCCCTCCACCTGGGCGACCAGGGTGTCGCAGGGGATGTCCATGCCCATCAGGCCGATGAGCATGCCGGCCTTGTAGATGGGCACGAAGTAGGAGCAGATCCAGATGCCCTGCTCGAAGGAGGATCTGTAGGGCCCGACCCACACCGGGCGGCCCCGGCTGACCGCCGCCTCATACCAGGTGCCGTTGAGGCTCTCCGAGGGGCCGAGGTGCTCCACGTCGATGGGCGGCTGCTCGATGAAGCCGGTCTTGCCCACCTTCAGGTAGAAGAAGCCCCGCTCGGTGCGGCTGATCTCGGGATTGAGGCAATAGAAATAGGACGTCACCCCCTGGGTATAGTCGGCGACGCCGGAGAAGAACTGCTGTATCCGCTTGCAGTAGTCGGTCAGGTAGCTGTCCAGCGCGGCGAGCTGCTCCGGGGTCTGCACCCGGGTCTGCGTGCCCGCGCGGATCGCGCCGCACTCCACCAGAAAGACGCTGTCCAGGTCCTCTGTGGCGATGTTGGCGGCGATCTCCACCGACTGCTCGATGTTCTCAAAGTATTTCTCCAGGGATTTGCGGGTGTCCTGGCTGATCAGGTTCATCATGCCCACGGAATCCTGGTCCGTCTCGTTCTGGATGATCCTGGAGCTCACCGCGAACACGGACAGTATGCTGGTGAGTATGGCCACGATGGTGATGGCCGTGATCGTCACGCGGATCGAACGCATCTTCACCCCTCCTGTCCCTGCGCGTCGTCGGCGACAGACATTTCCCGGTACATGTTCTTCACGGAGCCGTTCCAGGAGGACTGTATGCCCTTGAGCCGCCTGGAGGTGACATAGCTGCGCTGGCGGGAATACAGGGGGATCCACGCGGCGTCCTCCTGGACGATGATCCGCTCCAGCGCCCGGTATTCGCTCAGGCGAGCCTCCGGGTCGGCGATGGCCCGGGCCTGACGGACGCGCGCCATCACGTCCTCCCGGGAATAGCAGAGGCTGCGGAAGGTGGTGTTCTCCCGGGTGCCGAAGAAGGTGTAGATGAAGTTGTCCGGATCGTTGAAGTCCGCCGTCCACAGGGCGGTGTAGCAGGTCAGCCTGCCGCTCTTGCGCAGGCGCATGAATTCGCTCTCGTTGATGACGTCGATGCGCGCCCGAATGCCGATCTTGCGCCACATGGAGGCCGCCAGCCGCAGCACGGACAGCTCCCACCGGGTGGAGGAGGAATTGACGCTCACCGTCAGGTCAAAGCCGTCGGGCAGGCCCGCCTCGGCAAGCAGCGCCCTCGCCGCCTCCGGATCATAGGGGATCTCGGGAAGCTCCGGGTTGTAGCCGTAGAGGCCGTGGGGGAATATGCCGTTTTCCACCGAGCCGCGCCCGCCGTAGACCGCGGTGAGCAGCATTTCCCGGTTCAGCGCCAGCTGCATGGCCCTGCGCACGCGGGCGTCGTCCAGAGGCGCGATGGTCTCGTTCAGGGCGATGTAGGTGATGCCGATGCGCGGCACCTGGAACAGCCGGTCCTGGTAGATGTCGCCGTGGATGTAGTACTCCGCGGTGTTGCCCACCTCGTCCAGGTCCAGCACGTCGATCTCGCCCCGGTCGAACATCCTGCGGATCTCCTTGGAATCGGTGATGAAGCGCAGGTCGAGCCCGGCGCAGCGGGGCGGGCCCTGCCAGCAGTTCGGGTTGGCGGTGAGCAGCAGCCCCTCGCCCGGCGTCCACTGCCACAGTATGAACGAGCCCGTGCCGATGGTCCACGCCGCGTCCGTGCCGAAGCGGTCGCCCGCCGCCTCGGTGGTCTCCCGATCCAGTATGGACGCGCCGGGCATCGACAGGCAGGCCAGAAACGCCTCGAACGGGGACTCTAAGGTGATGGCAAAATCCAGGTCGCCCAGCACCTCGAAGCCCTCCAGTGTGTCGGTCTGGCCGTCCATCAGCGCCTTCGCGCCGAGGATGTCGTCGGCGATGTCCCGGTTGCAGGAATTGGGATGGGTCAGCAGCCGCAGGAAGGTGTAGCGCACGTCCGAGGCGGTCAGCGGCGCGCCGTTGCTGAAGGTCACGCCCCCGCGCAGGCGGAAGGTGTAGCGCCTTCCGTCCTCGGAGACCTCCCAGCGCTCGGCCAGAGAGGGGCGTATCTCCATGTTTCCCTCGGCGTCGCTCTCCATCTCCACCAGGCGGTTGAACACGTTCTGCGCCACGGTATAGTGGATGGACGTGCACTGGAAATCCACCGTGTCCGGCTCGTCCTCGATGGCCACCAGGAAGTCCGAGAGGTCCGGCGCGGCGTCCTCCGCCGCCGGGGCCCCTGCCGCGGTGTCCGCGCCATTTGCGCACCCCGCCAGCATAAACGCAAGCGCGGCTATCAGCATAAGACACAGCAGGCGCATTCGTCTGTTCGTTGGCTTCATGACGGCCCCTCCTCCGTTTGACGGTCGCTTCGCCCGGGATAACGCAAACCCCGCGCAACTTTAACCCTTTATATTTGTATTATACCAGATTCTTTCCACACTTTCTACCCCTTCGGACAAATAAATGCCCTTACGGTGAATGATGGAGAGAGGAGAGGCATTAGGCAATAGGCATCAGGCATTAGTCGGGGTCACGGCATGACCCGGGCGCGCTTTATCAGTGCTTTGCAGAACGCAAAGCCTCCAAAACGACATTGGCGGATGCAGAGACAAAATAGAAGTCCTCTCCTCTGCCGCCCCCCGACTAATGCCTGATGCCTGTTGCCTATTGCCTGTTGCCTGATACCTGATGCCTGTTGCCTGATGCCTGTTGCCTGAATTTAATTGACTCTTCCTTGATTCTCGATTGCGGGCGTGTTAGAATGGTGCTGTACCACGTTAAAAGGCAAAAATGAGCGCTTACGAGGAATAGCTATGAATAAGGATTACATGCTGCTGATCATCAACCCCGGTTCGACCTCCACGAAAATCAGCCTCTTCAAAAACGACGTCTCCCTGTTTGAGAAGAGCCGCTTTCACGACGCGCCGGTATTGCTGCAATACCCGCACGTCAACGATCAGATCCCCTTCCGCTACAAGGTGATTATGGATATCCTGCGGGAGGAGGGAATCGATCCAAAGCAGATCGACGTGTTCGTGGGCCGCGGCGGCAGCGCCTGCACCCAGCCCGGCGGGGTGACGCGGATCGACCAGAAGCTCTACGACGACACGGAGGCCGCGGTGGGCGGCAGCGAGCACGCCGCGAAGCTGGGCGTCATGCTGGCTTGGAAGTTCGCGCAGACCTATCACAGGAGCGCCTACACCCTCAATCCCACCAATGTGGACGAGTACTGCGACTACGCCCGCCTGACGGGCATCCGCGGGCTTTACCGGGTGTCCCACTCCCACGTGCTCAACCAGAAGGCCGTAGCCGAGGCCCATGCCCGCAGCATGGGGAAGCGCTACGAGGACTGCCGCTTCATCGTGGGGCACATCGACGGCGGCATCACCGTCAGCGCCCACGAACACGGCAGGATGATCGACGGCAATATGGGCGCGGACGGCGAGGGCGCGTTCACCCCCACCCGCATCGGCACCGTGCCGGTGCTGGCGCTGCTGGACTACATCGAGGCCCATTCCATCGACGATGTGCGGCGCATGTGCTCCCGGTCCGGCGGCTTTGTCAGCCTGTTCGGCACCTCCGATTCCGACACGATCCACGCCCTCGTGGACCAGGGGGACAGGAAGGCCACGCTGGTGTGGAACACCATGATCTATCAGATCTGCAAGATGATCGGCGAGATGAGCGCGGTGCTCTGCGGCAGGGTGGACGCCATACTGCTCACCGGCGGGCTGATGCGCTTTGACGACATCCTCGCGGGCGTCACGGAGCGCTGCGGCTGGATCGCGCCCATCCACGTCTATCCCGGCGAGATGGAGCAGGAGGCGCTGGCGCTGCCGGTGCTGAGGGTGCTCCGGGGCGAGGCCGAGGCCATGACCTACACCGGCAAAAACGTCTGGCAGGGCTTTGAAGGCATAACGTTCTGATATATAAAGGAGGCTGACCCCATGAGCATGATCGAGCGGGTCTGGGCAAAGGCCCGGGCCAAGGTCCGGCGCATCGCGCTGCCGGAGGGAGAGGAGCCGCGCACCGTACAGGCCGCCGCGCGGGTGCGCAACGAGGGCCTGGCGAAGCCGATCCTCCTGGGCAGCGCCGAGCGCATTCGCGCTGTCGCCGCGCAGACCGGCACGGACATCGCGGGCATAGAGATCGCCGACCCCGCCGACAGCCCGAAGCTGAGCGACTACGCCGAGGCGCTGTACGAACTGCGCAAGGCCAAGGGCTTGAGCCGTGAGGACGCCGCGCGCCTGGCGGCGGACCCCATGTACCACGGCATGCTGATGGTCAAGCTGGGCGACGCGGACGGCCTGGTCTCCGGCGCGGTGCACACCACCGGCGACATGCTCCGACCCGCGCTGCAGATCATCCGGACAAAGCCGGGCATCAGCATCGTCTCCTCCAGCTTCCTGATGAACTGCCCCAACCCGGCGCTGGGCGAGGACGGGCTGCTGGTGTACGCCGACTGCGTGGTGGTGCCCTGTCCCACCGCGGAGGAGCTGGCGCAGATCGCCGTCTCCGCCGCCGACACCGCCCGCGTGCTCTGCGGCATCGAGGAGCCCCGGGTGGCCCTGCTGTCCTTCTCCACGAAGGGCAGCGCGAAGCACGCCCTGGTGGACAAGGTGCGCGAAGCCGTGGGGATCGCTCACGCAATGGCTCCGGACCTGCTGCTGGACGGCGAGCTGCAGCTGGACGCCGCCCTGGTCCCGGAGGTGGGCGCGTCCAAGGCCCCCGGCAGCCCCGTGGCGGGCCGGGCCAACGTGCTGGTCTTCCCCGACCTCCAGGCGGGCAACATCGGCTACAAGCTCACCCAGCGCATCGGCGGCGCGGAGTGCTACGCCGTGCTCCAGGGCCTCGCCAGGCCCTGCAACGACCTCTCCCGCGGCTGCTCCGTCCAGGACATCGTCAACACCATCGCCCTCACCGCCGTGCAGGCTGGAGACGAGTGACGCTTAAAATTGGGAATTGGGAATGAGGAATTAGGAATTAGGAATTAGGAATTGGAATAGCCTGGCTGCGCAGGGGCGGCGATGCGCCGCCCGCCGCCCGCCAGGTCGTACATATCGCGTCGGTATTGAGCGGGCGGCCATAGCCGCCCCTGCAGAGTACGCGGCAGCCACTATTCATTCCTGATTCCTCATTTCTAATTCCTAATTCAACAAATATCCATCTGCCTCATGATTCGATGATTGCTTTCCCTCCACAAGAATGGCTTGGCCGAACCCTTGATTCAGCCAAGCCATTCTTGTGTAAAGCGCCGCTTATCCCAGCGCCACGTCCAGCACCATCATCAGCACAAAGCCCAGCGCGAAGGCCACCGTGCCCACGTTGGAGTGCTCGCCCTCGGACATCTCCGGGATGAGCTCCTCTACCACCACGTAGAACATCGCGCCCGCGGCGAAGGCCAGCAGATAGGGGAGGATGGACACCACCGCGCTGGCCGCGGCGATGGTGATGAGCGCCGCGATGGGCTCCACGACGCCGGACAGCACGCCGTACCAGAAGGTTCTGGGCTTCGGCATGCCCGCCGCCCGCAGGGGCATGGACACGATGGCCCCCTCCGGGAAGTTTTGAAGCGCGATACCCAGCGCGAGCGCGAAGGCCGCCGCCTGGCTGACGCCCGTCTCTCCCGCGACCCAGCCGGCGTAGACCACGCCCACGGCCATGCCCTCGGGGATGTTGTGCAGCGTCACGGCCAGGATCAGCTTCGTGGTGCGCTTGAGGCTGCTCCTGGGACCCTCCGTCTGTTCGTCCATGTGCATGTGGGGCGTCACGTTGTCCAGCAGCAGCAGAAACCCGATGCCCACCAGAAAGCCCACGGCGGCGGGGATGAAGGACAGTTTGCCCATGTGCTCCGAACCCTCCAGCGCGGGCTGCAGCAGGCTCCAGAAGGAGGCCGCCACCATCACGCCCGCGGCGAAGCCCGTGAGCATCCTCTGTACACTGTCCGAGATCCTGTCCTTCAGCACGAACACCATCGCCGCGCCGAGACTGGTCCCCAGGAAGGGGAGCAAGATCCCCGTCCAAACCTGCGCGTTCATTCCATAACCCCCTCTTTATGCGTTTTTTCTGTCGTGCGCCGCCCGGGCGCGGCTTATCCGCCAACAATTCATGCCGCCGTTCCCGTCAGGGGATGATCCCCTCCGGCGGCTCCTCCCTGAACGCTTCCACGAGTTCCGCGGCGATGCCGTTCTCCCGCAGAATGTCGACGAAGGTCTGGCCGTAGAGGTCGGTCCCGTCCCGCCGCATGAAGCAGAACCAGAAGGTGTCGCCGAGCGTGGCGATCGACACGAAGATCGGCGCCGCGAGCACGGTGCACCGCATGTGGATCTCCCGCATGTAGCCGGACAGCGCGTCCCGCTCGACGCGCCCGGGATAGCTGACGCACATCGTCTCGGGATTTTGAAGGATGGGTTCGAGCCGACTGCGGCAGAGGGCGCGCTTCTCATCCGCCGTCTGCAAGGGCGTCGAGCTCCTCCGAAAAAGCCAGCAGCCTCTTATAATACCAAAATCGGCCGCGCGCAACAGGAAAATCCCGCTTTGGCGCGGCCGAAGCATGCCCTGCGTTGACATGAGGCATGCGGGGATGGAATCAGATCAGATGTCCAGCATGTCGCTGTAGGCCTTCAGCGCTCCGTCGGTGTCGTGGGCGAGGACGCGCTTGGCCAGGACCTTGCCCAGCTGCACGCCCTCCTGGTCGAAGGAGTTGACGTTCCAGCAGAAGCCCTGGAACATCACCTTGTTTTCAAAGTGGGCCAGCAGCGCGCCCAGGGTCTCGGGGGTGAGCTGGTCGCCCACGATGATGGAGGACGGCCTGCCGCCGGCGAAGGCCTTGTTGGGGTTGTCGTCTTTCTTTCCGCAGGCGAAGGCCATGATCTGCGCGGCCACGTTGGCGCACAGCTTCTGCTGGCTGGTGCTGCCCTGGATGTCCACGTCCATTCCCGCCTGGTTTTTCCTGAAGCCCACGAACTGCAGCGGCACGATGTCGGTGCCCTGGTGCAGCAGCTGATAGAAGGAGTGCTGGCCGTTGGTGCCGGGCTCGCCGAAGATGACCGGGCCGGTGGGATAGCTGACGGGCTCGCCGAAGCGGTTGACGGACTTGCCGTTGGATTCCATGTCCAGCTGCTGGAGGTGGGCCGGGAAGCGGCTCAGCGCCTGGGAGTAGGGCAGCACGGCGGTGGCGGGATAGCCCAGCACGTTGCGCTCGTACACGCCGATCAGCGCGTCCAGCATGGCGGGGTTCTTCATGATGTCGGGGTCCTTGGCGGTCTCGTCGGCGGCGTGCGCGCCGTTTAAGAAGCGCTCGAACACTTTGGGGCCGAAGGCCAGGGACAGCACCACGCCGCCCACGCAGGAGGTGGAGGAGTAGCGCCCGCCGATGAAGTCGTCCATGAAGAACGCTTCCAGGTAGTCGCTGGACTTGGCCAGGGGGGAGGTCTCGCTGGTGACGGCCACCATGTGCTTCGAGGGGTCCAGGCCCGCCTTCTTCAGCGCGTCCTTCACGAAGGATTCGTTGGTCAAGGTCTCCAGCGTGGTGCCGGACTTGGACACCAGCACGAACAGGGAGCGGGACACGTCGATGGACTTCAGCACCGCCGCGGCGTCGTCGGGGTCCACGTTGCTGATGAAGCGGGCCTCCAGCTTGAGGGCGCCGTTCTGCTTCGCCCACTGCTCCAGGGCCAGATACATGGCGCGGGGGCCCAGGTCGCTGCCGCCGATGCCGATCTGCACCACGGTGGTGAACTTCTCGCCCTTGGCGTTGGCGATCGCGCCGCTGTGGACCCTGTTGGCGAAATCCGCGGCCTTCTTCTGCTGCGCCGCGTAGAATTCCCGCTTGTCCACGCCGTCGGCCACCACGGCACCGCCCAGCTGGCCGCGGGTCAGCTGATGCAGCACCCGACGCTTCTCGCCGGTGTTGATGATCTCGCCGTTGTACAGCGCCGCGTACTTCTCAGTCAGCTGCGCCTCGTCCGCCAGCGCCTGCATGGCCGCGAGGATGTCGTCGTTTACGGCCTTCGCCGCGAAATTGTAGGCCAGGCCCTCCGCCATGGGCACGCAGTAGGCCTTTACGCGCTTCGCACCGTTTTCGCCGGTCATGGCCTCGGCCAGATCGACCTTCTCAGCCGCCGCCAGCTTGCCGCAGGCCGCCAGGGTATCGAGGTTCTTCCAATTGATCATGGGTATCATCCTTTCTGCTTGTCTTTATACAATGAAATGGCGATGAGCGCCAACAGTATCGTCGTCCACATAAGCCCGCAGGCAAAGCCCGCGTCGCCGCCGGTGAGCAGGTTTTCGGAGACGCCGTAGAGCCGCAGCACGGCGTGAGCGCCGCCACCCTGGCCCAGCATAAGCACGGTGGCAAAGCTCCAGCCCCAGCGAAACAGCACCGTCGTCCACAGGCCGTAGCGTTCATAGAGCAGGCAGCACAAAAGGCCCAGCAGCGCCACGTTGATCCCCGAGATCACCGTGCCGCCCAGCCCGCCGCCGATGAGAAAGAACGCGAGCGTCGCGGCGGCGGCAGCCCGGAGCCGTCCCCACCTGTCGCGGATGGAAGCGTAGAGCACGCCCTTCGTCAGCAGCTCCTCGCCCAGCACGCTTAAAAGCAGTATCGCGCCCAGTGGGATCAAGGCGGGGGAGAAGCGGGGACGCCCAGCCGCGCGGAGGCTGTCGGTCAGCGTGAACAGCGCGGCCAGCATGACGGCGATGACCAGCCCCAGATGTCCCACCCGCAGGTCGCGAAGGGCGGGCCTGCCCACGGGGACATGAAACACTGCCGCGCACAGCAGGACCAGAGACGCGCCCGCCACCAGCGTGACGCAGCTGCCGTGCCAGGCGTAGAGCCACTGCGCCCAACCCGGCGCGCGGGCCACGGTCCCGGCGTTGACGTTCCACGCCCCAAACAGCGCCTGAAACGCCGCGCCAATCCCCAGCGGCAGCAGTATCGCGCAGAATGCCCAGGCCAGCACCGCCGCCAGCGGGCACAGCAGAGCCTTTCGCATCACTCCACCACGGCCCGGATCAGGGGCTGGGGCTCGGGCCTGTCATCGCCGATGGCGATGGATTTGCGCATCAGGTTGTGCGCCCCGATGCGGTCGGAACCGTCCCCGGCGTGGAGGGTGCACAGCACATCGCCCTTCTTCACCTTATCGCCCATGCGCACCTTCATCACCAGGCCCACGGACAGGTCCAGCACGTCGGTCTTGCGCTCCCGGCCCGCGCCCAGCAGCCTGGCCGCGTTGCCGATATCCCGGGTGGTCATGCCGGTGACGTAGCCGTCCCGGTCGGCGGTGACGTCGATCTTGTACTTGGCCTTGGGCAGCAGGCTGGTGTCGTAGGCCACGCGCGGGTCGCCGCCCTGGGCCGCGATCATCTCGGAGAGCTTTTTGAGGCCCTCGCCGCTTATGATCTTTTCCTCCAAAAGGGCGATGCCCTCCTCTACCGTCCGGACCGCTCCGGCGTTGCGCAGGATGTGCGCGCCCAGGGTCAGCGACACGGTCTTGAGGTCGCCCCCGACGCGGCCCGCGAGCACCTCGATGGCCTCCTCCACCTCCAGGGCGTTGCCGATGTAGTTGCCCAGGGGCTGGTCCATGTCGGTGATCAGCGCGGAGAAGCGCCTGCCGCTGAGGCTGCCGATGCGCACCATGGTTTTGGCCAGCTGGACGGACTTCTCATAGGTATCCATGATGGCCCCGGAGCCGGTCTTGACGTCCAGCACCACCACGTCGCACCCTGCCGCCAGCTTCTTGGAGAGTATGGAGGACACCACCAGCGGCAGGCAGTCCACCGTGGCGGTCACGTCCCGCAGGGCATAGAGCACCTTGTCGGCGGGGGCCAGCTCCGCGGTCTGCCCAATGATGGCGCAGCCCACGTCCCGCACCTGCTGCTTGAAGGCGTCGATGTCCTTTTCGATGGACATCCCGGGGATGGATTCCAGCTTGTCCAGCGTGCCGCCGGTGAAGCCCAGCCCGCGCCCGGACATCTTCGCCATCTTCACGCCGCAGCAGGCCACCAGCGGCACCAGGATCAGCGAGGTGGTGTCGCCCACGCCGCCGGTGGAGTGCTTGTCCGCCTTCACACCGGGGATGTCGGACAGGTCCAGCGTGTCGCCGGACTTTTCCATCGCCAGGGTCAGCGCCAGGGTCTCCCGGTCCGTCATGCCGTTGATGCAGATGGCCATCAGCAGCGCCGACGCCTGGTAGTCGGCGAAGGTGCCGTCGGTGACGCCCTGCACGAAGGCGCGGATCTCCTGCTCGTTCAGCTCGCCGCCGAAGCGCTTTTTCCGAATGATATCACATGGGTTCATGACTGTCGACCAGTGCCTGACGCCACAGCGCCAGCTTCCTTTCATATTGAAGTGTGTAGGCGGGGGAGGTGGAGGGCATCACCGCCCATTCCCGCCCCTCCAGCAGCGCCGCGCCGCCCTTCATGAACAGCCGGTGGGCCGTGCCGCCGTTGAAAAGCACCTTCCGAATGCCCGGGCACTCGGCAAACAGCGCCGTGAAGTCGTTCAGCTCTGGCTGACGGATGGCGCTGTCTAAAGAGCCCTCCCGCTGACAGGCCGTGAGCGCGTCCCACAGGGCCAGCCGGTGTCCGGTCAGCAGCGCGGACTTCTCCGCGACGGTCCCGGGCAGCGGCGCGCCGTAGACCTCCGAGAGGATGCGCCAGAAGGCGTTGCGGGGATGGCCGTAGTAGAAGCCCTGCTGAAGCGACGCCGCGCTGGGCATGGAGCCCAGAATCAGCACCCGCGCGTCCGGCCTGTACACCGGCGCAAAAGCGATGAGCCGTTCGGACATTACAGCTCCGAGAACACCTGGCCGATGCGCTCGTGGATGACCAGATCGGCGCGGCTGTCCTGGGGCGTCTGAGACAGGTTCACCAGCACCAGCCGGTGGCCGCGGTACAGGTCGATCAGCCCCGCCGCCGGGTACACCGCCAGCGAGGTGCCGCCGATGATGAGCATGTCCGCGTGGCTGATGGCGTCGCAGGCGCCCTGGATCACGTCGTTGTCCAGGTTCTCGCCATAGAGCACTACGTCCGGCTTGACGATGTGCCCGCACTTCTCGCAGACGGGAATGCCCTCGCCCTTCATGATGAAATCCAGGTCGTAGAACTGCCCGCAGTGGGTGCAGTAGTTCCGATGAACGCTGCCGTGCAGCTCGTAGACCTTCTTCGAGCCCGCCGCCTGGTGCAGCCCGTCGATGTTCTGGGTCACCACCGCCAGCAGCTTGCCTTCCCGCTCCCACTCGGCCAGCTTCCTGTGCGCCGCGTTGGGCTGAGCGTCCGGGAACAGCATCTTGTCGCGATAAAAGCGGTAGAACTCCGCCGTCTCGCGCATGAAGAAGCCGTGGCTGATGATGGTCTCGGGAGGATACTTGTATTTTGTGTTGTAAAGCCCGTCGGGCGAGCGGAAGTCCGGGATGCCGCTCTCCGTGGACACCCCCGCGCCGCCAAAGAACACGATGCGCCGGGATTCGTCCACCCATTGCTTCAGAGTCTCGTTCATGTCCATCACTCCTCATCTTATTTTAACATTGAACGGCAAATATGTCCAGCGGATTTGCGAGGAAATTTGGGGATTGGGGTTGCGGTTCAGTCCATGCAGCAGCTTCAGGGAGTAGGGAGTAGGCAGTAGGGTGTAGGGGAGGACGCTGTTTGCTGTGAAGCGCGTCAGCCTTGGCTCCCCTTCCAGGGGAGCTGGCACTGACGAAGTCGGTGACTGAGAGGTCGTTCCCTGACGTATCTAAAAGACTCTACTACCAAAAGAAGCAAAACGCTCTGCCGTTCTCCCTCTACTCCCTACTGCCTACTCCCTTCTCTCAAATCATTCCTCGTGTAAATAATGACAAAATATCTTGATTTCAATTACAAAAGTGTGATATTATACAATCAAGGACCGTATAACATGCACGACGAGGATGATACGATGACTAAGCTACTGACGGTGGCCATACCCTGCTATAATTCCCAGGCGTACATGGCGCACGCCATAGAGTCGGTGCTGCCCGGCGGCGACGACGTGGAGATACTGATCGTGGACGACGGCTCTCAGAAGGACGACACGGCGAAGGTGGCGGACGACTATGAGCGCCGCTATCCCGGCATCGTCCGGGCCATCCACAAGGAAAACGGCGGCCACGGCGACGCGGTGATGACGGGCATCCGCAACGCCGCGGGCAAATACTACAAGGTGCTGGACTCCGACGACTGGTTCGACACCGAGGCCTTCCTGCGGGTATTAAACCGCCTCAAGGCGCTGGACGCGGCGGGAGACTGGGTGGATCTGCTGCTGAGCAACTACGTCTACGACAAGGCCGGGGCCAGGCACAAGTACGTGGTGCGCTACCACCACACCCTGCCGGAGAACGAGATCTTCACCTGGGAGGACACCCGCCGCTTCCGGGTGGGCCAGTATATCCAGATGCACTCCATCATCTACCGCACAGAGCTTCTGCGGACATGCGGGCTGGAGCTGCCGAAGCACACCTTCTATGTCGATGAGCTCTACGCCTATGTGCCCCTGACCCAGGTGGAGCGGATGATGTATCTCAACGAGAACGTGTATCACTACTTCATCGGCCGTGAGGACCAGTCGGTGCAGGAGGACATCATGATCAGCCGCATCGACCAGGCCATCCGCGTCAACCAGCTGATGGTGTCCGCGGTGAAGATCAACGAGATCGAGGACAAGCACAAGCGGCGGTACATGCTGCGCTATCTGGAGATCATCACCACCGTCTGCTCGGTGCTGCTCATCAAGTCCGGCACCCCCGAAAACCGGCACAAAAAGCGCCAACTGTGGGCCTATATCCACGAGCGGCAGCCCGACGTTTATCTGGTATTGAAGCGCCGCTTCCTGGGCCGCCTGACCAATCTGCCCGGACGCCTGGGGCGCAGGGCCACCCTCATGAGCTACAAGGTCAGCCGCAAGATATTCGGCTTCAATTAGCGCGCAACGGAGGCAGCGATGAGAAGGATCAGCTTGAACGACGACTGGACGGTGCGTCCGCTGTCCCGGGAGGGCGCGGCGAGTCGGGTGAGCGTCCCTCACGACGCCATGCTCGGGGAGCCGCGCACGCCCGACAGCCCCGGCGGGGACCACATCGGCTGGTACGCGGGCGGGGATTACGAGTACGTCAAGACCCTGTTCGCGCCCGAGGCGTGGGCGGGGATGAAGGCCGTCATCGAGTTCGAGGGCGTATATCACAACGCCGAGGTCACCATCAACGGCAAAAAGGCCGCCTTCCGTCCCTACGGCTACACCGGCTTCTGCGTCAAGGCCGACCCGCTGCTGAGGTACGGCGCGGACAACACGATCAGGGTCGTGGCCCGCAACGCCGACCAGCCCAACAGCCGCTGGTACACCGGCACGGGCATCTACCGCCCCGTGAGCCTGTGGCTGGGCGGGGAGGATCACATCCGATTGAACGGCGTCCGCGTCCGCACGTTGAACCACGAGACCGGCGAGATCGAGGTGCTGGTTCGCGCCTCCCGCCCCGGGGAGATCCGGGTGGAGATACTGGACGGCGGCGTGGTGGCGGCGCGGCGCACCCACGTCGCGCAGAAGCGGAGCGTGGTCTTTCGCATGACGGTGCCCGACGCGCGGCTGTGGGAGCCCGGGCATCCCAACCTGTACACCTGCCGGGCGACCTTCGGCGACGACGTGGCGGAGGAGACCTTCGGCATCCGCGCCCTCCGCTGGAGCCGCGCCGGGGGACTGACCCTCAACGGCAATCGGCTGCTGCTCAAGGGCGCGTGCGTCCACCACGACAACGGCCTGCTGGGGGCCTGCGCCTTCCCGGAGGCCGAGGCGCGCAAGGTCCGCCTGCTCAGGGCATGCGGCTTCAACGCCATCCGCAGCGCGCACAACCCCTGCTCCAAGGCCCTGCTGGATGCCTGCGACCGGCTGGGGATGCTGGTGGTGGACGAGTACGCGGACTGCTGGTATCTGCGCAAGACGCCGTATGACTACGCGAAGAGCCTCGACGACTGGTGGCAGGATGACCTGAACGAGCTGGTAAACAAGGACTTCAATCATCCCAGCGTCATACTGTATTCCATCGGCAACGACGTGGCCGAGACTGCCCAGCCCCGGGGCATCCGCCTGGCCGGGGACATGACCCGGTATCTGCACAGCCTGGATGACAGCCGCCCGGTGACCTGCGCCATCGACCCCCGGCACAATCTGCTGAGCACCAAGGGCGCGGAGCCGTACTCGGAGGACAGGAAGCAGAACCGGCTGGTGGAGCGCTTCGCGGGACGGCTGTCCGCCCTGTCGCCCGGCGACTGGAAGACCCAGGACGCCTGGGCCGAGTTGGACATCGCCGGTTACAACCACGGCCTGCGACGCTTCAGGAAGGATCTGCGGGACTACCCGGACCGGCTGATTTTGGGCATGGAGCTTGACCTCGAGGACATGTGGCGCCTTATGGAGCTGGCCAAGGATCATCCCCGCGTCGTGGGCGGCTTCGTATGGGGCATGGATCACATCGGCGGGGCGGATGAAGGCGCGGCGGAATGCGGCGACTATCGCCTGCCCAACCGGGAGGATCGCATGACCCGCGGCATCGGCTGCCTCGACATCACCGGCGCGCCGCGGGCCGAGGCGGCCTATGCCCGGACCGTGCTGGGGGATGAGACCAACCTTGTCATCGTTGTGCGCCCCGTGGGATCGGACGGGACCGCCCAGCGCGCCCTGGCAAGCTGGGCCTGGAACGGCTGCGAGGGCAGGCCGGCGGAGGTGGAGGTCTATGCCCGCGCCGTCGGCGTGGAGCTTCGCTTAAACGGCGTCGCCGTGGCCCGCGCAGGCGTGGGCCGGGACTGCCGCGCCCGGTTCCGCGTTCCCTGGCAGCCGGGCACCCTGTCGGCCCACGCGCTGGATGACAGCGGCGCCGAGACGGGCACATGCGCCCTGATCTCCGCCTCCGATGTGACGGAGCTTCGCCTGTTTCCCGAGGTCGAGCGTGCCGAACCCGGCGGGCTGTGCTATGTGCGCATCCGCTATACCGACGAAAACGGCGTCTGGAAGCCCCTCTCCCGGCAGCGGGTAGCGGCCACCGTGGAAAACGGGACGCTGATCGCCCTGGGCGGCGGCTGCGCCTACATCCATGGGAATTATAACGCCCCTGCCATGGATACCTACTATGGCGAGGTGCTGGCCATCCTCCGCGCCGGGGAGGCGGGCACGCTGGCGCTGAACGTCATCGACGACGACGGCCGCGTGGCCCGCGTGGAGCTGCCCGTTGCCCATCGGGACACCCCCGGACAGTCATAATATAGTAATAAAGACAGCGACAGATTGTCAACCTCCCGCATTGGTTTTGCCGCATTGTTGTGATAAGATATGACCACAAAAGTGAAACCACCGCGCAAGGAGGTCGTAATTGTGGTCAGCATCCAAAGGATAATCAATGACTATGGCGACAATATCTGCCGCCGCTGCATCAATAAAAAATATCACTCCAAGCTGCGCCCCGAGGACTGCCAGTATGGCTATACCTACAGCTGTCCCGTGTGCAAAAAGGTCCACAATATCGTGGTGGGCTTCAGCCTCAAGGGCCAGGGAAAACTGCTTTTCAAATAATCGGGCATGCACTCCTCCTTTCAAGCCGTCCCGCAAGGGACGGTATTTCTTTTCGGAATTTTTATAAATTATTTCAAACATATTACAGAACATATCATTTTTGATACAAACAGATGTCAAATAGTTGTGACACGCCGTCCAGATGCTGTCCACCCGAATTAACCCGGCACACCTTGTATTTCTAACAGGCCTCTGCCCATTTTATGGCAGCGCCGGCGTCCCGCGCGGCAGTCGTTGCCCCTTTTCCCTGTTCCCTTTTGCCTTTTCCCTCGTTCCCACTCCCGCACGCGATCGCCCCCTCCCGAATAGGATAGACCCAGAGGCGGCGCGACATTGGCCGCCACGACCCGATGGAGGTGGAGCCTATGTTCATAGCCGGGTTTCTGGCGTGGCTGATGGAATTTGGCTGGCTGATGCCGCTGTACCTGAAAAACCGCGCGTCCTTTCCCCGGCCCCTGGAGCGGGAGGAGGAGCGGCGCTGCATCGAGGCCATGTTCGCGGGGGACGAGGCGGCGGCGCGGCGGCTGGTGGAGCACAATCTGCGGCTGGTGTCCCACATCGCCCGGAAGTACGCCCAGTCCGGGATCGACCAGGACGACCTGGTGTCCATCGGGGCGCTGGGCCTCATCAAGGCGGTGCGCACGTTCAAGCCCGAGGCCGGGCGGCTGACCCCCTACGCCTCCCGCTGCATCGAAAACGAGATGCTCATGGCGCTGCGCGGCAACCGCAAGCACCGCAATACCGTGCTGCTGGGGGAGCGCCTGGGCGAGGACAAGGACGGCAACGAGCTGGAGCTGGAGGAGCTGCTGGGCACAGACCCGGAGCTGGTGCCCCAGGCTGCGGAGAACGCCATCGAGGCCCGACGCGCGCTGTCCCTGTTCAGGCGGGTGCTGGACAACAGGGAGCGCGAGGTGGTCATACTCCGCCTCGGCCTCCTGGACGGCGACCCCCGCCCCCAGCACGAGGTCGCCAAAAAGCTGGGCATCTCCCGAAGCTACGTCTCCCGAATCGAAAAGAAGGCCCTCCAAAAGCTCAGACAGGCGATGGAATCGCAATGAAAACGCGCGCCCGACTTCCCAAATCCGACGGGATATGGTATAATGGGGAAAGAGGTTCGATGCAAAGGGAAGCAGACGGGCAGGATTTGGAATGAGGAATTAGGAATTAGGAATTGATAGCGGCTGCCGCGCACACTGTAGGGGCGGCGTTTCGCCGCCCTTGCGAAGCCAAGCCGTTTATAATTCCTAATTCCTAATTCCCAATTCCTAATTCAATCCAACAGAGCCCAATCTGCCAAAGCTGAACCAATACGCGATCCGGGGGTGTGGGCATGAATTATACCGACGACGGCTATGCGGCGATGCTTTTGACGATGGCGCTCTCGCCGGACCGGGAGGAGTATGCCCGCCCGCTGAGCACGCAGGAATACCGGGCGCTGGCCGGGGCGGCGCAGCGGTCCCGCTACGGCGGGATGGGGAAGCTGCTGGACGCGGATGTCAGCGGGCTGATGATGTACCTGTCGCTGGACGAGACGGAGGCCCTGCGGGTGTACACGCTGCTCCACCGCTCGGTGCAGCTGACCTACGCGCTGGAGGCGCTGGAGCGGGAGGGCGTGGAGGCGGTGACCTGCTTCGACGCTGATTATCCCCAGCGCCTGTGCCGCAAGCTGGGCGACCAGGCCCCCGTGACCTTCTACCGCTGCGGGGACATGGCGCTGCTGGCCCGGCCCGCCATCGCCATCGTGGGCATCGGCGGCGTGCGCACCGACGACGCCGTGCGGGACAAGATCGGGGCGCTGGTACGCGAGGCAGCGCGGCGGGACTACGTCGTCATCACCGGCGGCGAGCCGGGCGTGTCCCGGGTGGCGGGGCTCGAGGCCAATCGCTGCGGTGCCGCGGTGCTGGACATCGTCGGCGGCGACTTGATGAACCACATCCACCTGGACGGCATCGCCGAGCGCATCGCCATGGGGCGGGGGCTGGCGCTGTCCCTGGTGCATCCCCGGGCCATGTTCACCACGGTGCACGCCGCCGCCCGCAACAAGGCGCTGTTCGCCCTCTCGGACGCGGCCTTCATCTTCAACACCGACGGCCGACGCGGGGAGCTGGGCGCGCTTCAAAACCGCTGGTGCGCCAACGTCTACGCCTGGGAGGGGACGCCCGGCAACCGCGCCCTCTATGCCCACGGAGCGATCCCCTTCGGCTCCGACACCCCGCTGGACTTCGACGCCATGGCCGCCCGCTGGAGCGACGGCAACGCCGAACAGATCAGCATGTTCGATCTCGTGTGAGCAGGGACGCCTTCTGGCGTCCCTGCTCACATAAGACCGTGTCAAAGCTGGGATTCATCGGGTTAATTGGAAATCAGGAATGAGGAATTAGGAATGAGGAATGAGGAATGAGGAATTATGAATGGCTTGGGTGCGTAGGGGCGGCGATGCTGTCCGCCGGCTTGTACCGCATTGTGTCGGCATACGGCGGGCGGTCAAAGGCCGCCCCTACAGTGTGCGCGGCAGCAGCTGTCAATTCCTGATTCCTAATTCCTAATTTCTCATTCCTGATTCAGCCAAGAGGATTCATTTTCGTCAGCCCTGGACCGTTATGCCCGCCTTCCTGAGTGTCTCCACCAGCGCCTCCGCCTTCTCCCGATCCAGCGGTGTCAGGGGGAGGCGGAGGTTGTTTTCGATCAGACCCATGGCGCTCAGCGCGGCCTTGACGGGGATGGGGCTGACCTCCGAGAAGAGAGCGCGGATGAGGGGCAGAAGCCGCAGCTGCCAATCCAGCGCCTTGGCGGGGTCGCCCTCCAGCCAGGCGTGGGTCAGCTCACGCATGGGGCGGGGGATGACGTTGGCGGCCACGGAGATCACGCCCCGCGCCCCCAGAGCCATGGCGGGCACGACCTGGTCGTCGTTGCCGCAGTACACCGCCACGCCTTCCCCGCAGGCCGCGGCCAGGTCGGTCAGCTGCCGCAGGTCCCCGGAGGCGTCCTTGACGGCGCAGAGGTTGGGGTGCCGCGCCAGAGCGGCCACGGTCTCGGGCGGCAGATTCACCCCGGTGCGCCCGGGCACGTTGTACATGATCACCGGCAGCGCCACGCTGTCGGCGACGGCGTTAAAGTGCGCCATCAGGCCCGAACGGCTGGCGCGGTTGTAGTAGGGCGTCACCACCAGCAGCGCGTCCGCGCCCAGCGCCTGGGCCTCGATGGACAGGCGCACGGCCTCGCGGGTGTCGTTGGCTCCCGTGCCCACGATCACCGGCACGCGCCGCCTGACCCGCGCCACCGCGCACTCGATGACGGCGGGGCGCTCCGACGCGCTCACCGTGGCGGGCTCCCCCGTGGTGCCCAGCACGATCAGGGCGTCCGCGCCCTCCTCGAGCTGCCAGTCGATCAGTCCCTCCAGCGCGTCGTAATCCACCCGCCTTCCCTTAAACGGCGTCACCAGCGCCGTCCCGCAGCCGTAAAACAGCGGATTGCTCATCCGATCCCCCCTATGACAAAAATGCAGCGCTCCCGCGCTGGTTCAGTGTATGCGGAGGGATAGAGAAAGAGGACACCCGAAGGCGTCCTCCGATCTACGGATTGATGTCGATGCCCGGATACCGCATCAGCAGCTCCGTCTGCTTGAAGCCCATCTTCTCCATCGTGCGCAGTATGTGGGGAATGCGCACGCGCACGTTGGCCTCCACCACCATCAGGCGGTTGTTCTCAAATTCCTCGCAGGCCAGGCCCAGCATGCAGGTTCCCACGCCCATCCTGCGCCAGCGCTTGGCGGTCTGGAGATACCCGATCACGCCGGTGTAGTTCTCATGCCAGATGAGGATCTCTCCCGCCATGCCGGTGGGGGAAACGGTGAGTATGCGGGTGAAGCCGGGGCGGTCGATGTAGGCCCGGAGCCACTCGAAGTCGTGGTCGGTGTTGTACAGCTCGTTGTAGCGCTCCAGGAAGAACTTCTGCTCCATGGGGTCGCTCAGATCGTCCCGCACCACCACGCAGCCCGGGGGCAGACGGTAGTCCGCGGTGCAGGGGAACTTCAGCTGCAGCTTCACCAGGCCGTCGTTGTCCTTGAAGCCCATCGGGCGCAGGGCGTCCAGCAGGGCCTCGTCGTCAGGGTCGCACCGGGTATACAGCCTTGAAAACTTGCCAGACTCCGCGCAGATGGCCCGCGCCCGGGCGATGGACGCGCCCAGCAGCTCGTCCGGCAGCTTTTCGCCCTCCAGCTGGAGCCGCACCTGCATGGGCCGGGCGGGGAACAGCGCCGGGTTGTCGTCGGAATAGATGGTGCACGCGGCGACCTGATTGCCGGTGGCGTCGTCCACGGCCACGAAGGTGTTTTCGATGGGCTGCCCGTCAACGGGCTCCCGCGCATGTCGTAGCATCATTTGTATTCATCCTCATTCCCATTCCATCTCGGTGTTCTCGCAGGGGGAGATGTCGTAGGTGACCCGGTTGATGCCGGGGATCTCCTTGATGATGCGGCCGGCCACCCGGTCCAGCAGGTCGTAGGGCAGCTTGCCCACGGTGTAGCTCAGCACGCCCTGGACGTTCACCGCCCGCAGCGCGCAGGCGTATTCCCGGCTGAACGCGCCGTCGCGGCGTCCCAGGGTCCTGGCGTCGTCCAGCACGGCGAAGTAGTGGGTCAGCCGCTTGTCCTGCCCGGAGAGCTGCAGCTCCTCCCGGAAGATGGCGTCGGCCCCGCGCAGCAGGGAGAGCTTTTCCTCGGTGACCTCGCCGACGCACCGCACCGCGAGCCCCGGCGCGGGGAAGGACTGGCGGGTGGAGATGCTCCGCGGCAGCCCCAGCAGCTCGCCCAGCTCGCGCGCCTCGTCCTTGAACAGCATTCGTATCGGCTCCAGCCGCTTGCCGGGGTCGAATTTGCGGGCGTAGACCTCGTCCGCGGAGCCCGCCAGCAGCAGGTCGGGGTAGATGGTGCCCTCCACGAAGAATTCGATGTCGGGATGACTGCGCCCCACCTCGGCGAGTATGGCCATGTACTCCTCGTAGATGGCGCGGCGCTTCTCGTTGGGGTCGGTGACGCCCCTGAGACGGTTCAGCATCCGCGTCCGCGCGTCGACGCGCAACAGCGGCAGCTTCAAATCGCCCTCGAAGGTGTTGTATACCAGCTCCGGCTCCCCGGCGCGCAGCAGGCCGTTGTCCACAAACACGCAGGTCAGCCGGTCGCCGATGGCCCGCCGCATCAGCAACGCGCAGGCCGAGGAATCCACGCCGCCGGACACGGCGATCAGCGCCTTGCCGTCGCCCACCCGGTCGCGGATGAAGCGCAGCTCCTCGTCGATGAAATCCTGGGCCGTCCAGCGGGGCGTGCAGCCGCACACCTTCTCGGCGAAGTTGGACAGTATCGCCGCGCCGTCGGGGTCGTTGGATTCGGGGTAGAACTGGAGGCCGTAGAGCTTCCGCGCCTCGCATGAAAAGGCGGGCGAGAAGCCCTCCAGCGTGGTGGCGATGGAGGCAAAACCCTCGGGCAGGGCGTAGCCGTCCACGCGGGTGAAGTAGCGGTCGGAGTCGCTCAGCCCCTCGAACAGCGCGCAGGGCTGGAAGGTGATCTGGCTGGCCTGCTCCTCGAGCAGCGTGCCCTCTGACGCCGCGCCGCAGGCCTCGATCAGCCGCCGCGCCGCCGCGCCCAGGGCCAGCACCGGCACGTCCAGCTGGAGCGCCGCCCGGGGGAAGCGCTGGCCGATGCCGTCGCCGCCCACCACCAGCACGCCCCGCGGCGCTTTGCGCCTGAACAGCGCCAGGTCCGCGCGGCGGGACATGATCTCGGTGTAATAGTGCTGATTTCTGAGCTTGCGGGCCATCTCGATGGCCTGCGGTCCGCCCAGGTCGAGCACGAGGATAAAATCGTTCTCCATACCTGTATCCTCCGGGATGGTTCAGCGCTTGTGCTCGCGCCGCTTGGGGGGCCGGTGGTCCACGATGTCGATCTTGCGCAGCACCTGCTGGGTGATGTCGATGCCCAGTGTGCGGGTCAGCTGGAGTCCGTACATCATCACGTCGGCAAACTCCTCCGCGATCATGGCCAGGCGCTCGGGGTCGCGGCCCTCCATCAGCGCGGTCACGTCCTCCGGGTCCAGCCACTGGAAGTGCTCCAGCAGCTCGCTCATCTCCACCGTCATGGCCATGGCCACGTGCTGGGGATTCTGGACTCCCTCCACGCCCCAGCCCTTGCGCAGGCAGAGCTGATGCACCTGCTCCTTGAGCTCGCTGAGGGTGGTGTTGCTGTCGTTCATGCCGGGCCTCCAATGTGCATTGCTATTGTATATTATAACATATATTCACGCAATATGCAAATATCCCCGCATACTTCACAGTTTTACCGCAATTTCACAGTTGATACCTTCACGACGGCATAAAAAAGGAGCGGGGAGCTGAAATTGGAGAGCGGAGTGTTAAACAGTGCGCTGACGCGCTTTCAATTCAAACAGTCGCCATTCAATCTTCTGCTCCCCGCTCTTCCGTACCCCCCTGCCCGTCTCATCCTGCCGCAGAATCCCAGACGCAACAACAAAATTAACCTTGACACTGTATAATAAAATGGAATATGCAATGAGCGGAGGAAGCTATGGCGAAAGAGTATACCGCCCGCGACATACAGGTGCTGGAGGGGCTGGACGCGGTCCGAATGCGTCCGGGCATGTACATCGGCTCCACGGGTTCGCGGGGGCTTCATCATATGATATGGGAGATCGTGGACAACGCCATCGACGAGGCGGCCAACGGGTACGCCACGGAGATCACGGTGACGTTGAAAAAGGACGGCTCCTGCGAGGTGACGGACAACGGCCGCGGCATCCCGGTGGACATCCATCCCAAGCTGGGGGTCTCGGCGGTGGAGGTGGTCTACACCCAGCTCCACGCCGGCGGCAAGTTCAACGACAAAAACTACGCCTACTCCGGCGGCTTGCACGGGGTGGGCGCGTCGGTGGTGAACGCGCTGTCCGAGTGGGTGACGGTGGACGTGTACAAGGACTACAGCCACTACGCCGTGCGCTTCGAGTCCATCACCGATCCCAAGACCCACAAGATCATCTCCGGCCACACGGTGCGGCCGCTTGAAAAGGTGGGGAACACCCGCAAGCGCGGCACCCAGGTGTGCTTCATGCCGGATAAGCGGGTGTTCGAGGACGTGCGCTTCAACGGCGAGACCGTGCGGCGGCGGGTGCAGGAGCTGGCATACCTGAACAAGGGCGTCAAGTTCACCTTCACCGACGAGCGGATCAAGGAGCCGGACCAACGGACCCAGACCTACTGCTACGAGGGCGGGCTTTCGGACTTCGTGCGCTTTTTGAACGCCGACAAGACCGCCATCACCGAGCCCATCATGTTCGAGGCCACCCGGGACGGCACGCTGGTGCGGGTGGCGATCCAGTACACCGACGCCTACACCGACAGCATCTACTCCTACGTCAACAACGTGCCCACCCCCGAGGGCGGCACCCACGAGATCGGCTTCAAGACCGCCGTCACCAAGGCGTTCAACGACTACGCCCGCCGCGTCGGGATATTGAAGGAAAAGGACAACAACCTGGCGGGGGACGACTTCCGCGAGGGCATGACCGCCGTGGTATACGCGGGCGTGAAGAATCCCCAGTTCGAGGGGCAGACCAAGGGCCGCCTGGGCAACACCGAGGTGCGCCCCGTCTACGAGGCGGTGTGCCTGGAGCAGCTGTCCATCTATCTGGACGACCTCAAGAACCAGGACTTCGCCGGGACCATCGTGCAGAAGGCGGTCAAGGCCGCCAAGGTCCGCGAGGCCGCCCGCAAGGCCCGGGACATCGCCCGGCAGGCGGGACAGCTGGAGGCCGCGCCGCTGGTGGGCAAGCTGTCGTCCTGCACCGGGCGCAACGCCGAGCTGAACGAGCTGTTCATCGTTGAGGGCGATTCCGCAGGCGGCTCCGCCAAGCAGGGCCGCGACCGCCGCTTCCAGGCCATACTGCCCCTGCGCGGCAAGCCGCTGAACGTGGAGAAGAAGAAGCTGGACCAGGTGCTGCAAAACGAGGAGTTCCGCTCCATCATCACCGCCCTGGGCACCGGCATCGGCGAGGAGTTCAACATCGCCAAGCTGAAGTACAACAAGGTCATCATCCTCTCCGATGCGGACCAGGACGGCGCACACATCCGCGCCATACTGCTGACCTTCTTCTACCGCCACATGCGCCAGCTGATCACCGACGGCCACGTCTACATCGGCATGCCGCCGCTGTACAAGGTGGCGAAGGGGGACAAGACCCTCTACTGCTACGACGACAACGCCCTGCCGCCCGCCATCAGGCAGATGGGGAAGGGCTACACCCTCCAGCGCTACAAGGGCCTGGGCGAGATGAACCCCGAGCAGCTGTGGGAGACCACCCTCAACCCCGACGGGCGCAAGCTCATGCGCGTGGGCATCGAGGACCTCACCGAGGTGGAGCGCAAGGTCACCGTGCTGATGGGCGACAAGGTGGAGCCGAGGCGCGAATATATCAGCAAATACGCCAACTTCAATAAGGAAGACAACTTCGTGCCGGTGACGGGAAACGAGTAAGGAGACATCATGGCAAGAAAGAAGAAGGACGACCTGACCCCCCGCCGCCCGGAGGAGATCATCGAGAAAAACATGGAGGACGTGATGCACGACTCCATGATGCCGTACTCGGAGTACGTCATACTGGAGCGCGCGCTGCCCCGGGTGGAGGACGGCCTGAAGCCCGTGCAGCGGCGCATACTCTATACCATGCACGAGCTGGGCAACACCTCCGACAAGCCTCACCGCAAGTGCGCCCGCATCGTGGGCGACTGTCTGGGTAAATTCCACCCCCACGGCGACACCTCGGTGTACGACGCGCTGGCCCGCATGGCGCAGGACTTTGTGATGCGCGTGCGGCTGGTGGACGGCCACGGCAACTTCGGCTCCATCGACGGCGACAGCCCCGCCGCGATGCGCTACACCGAGGCCCGCATGACCGAGCAGGCCGAGGTGATGCTCCAGGACATCGAGAAGGACACGGTGGGCTTTCACCTGAACTTCGACGACACCATCAAGGAGCCGGACCTGCTGCCCGCCCGCTTTCCCAATCTGCTGGTGAACGGCTCCAGCGGCATCGCCGTGGGCCTGGCCACCAATATCCCGCCCCACAACCTGGGCGAGGCCGTGGACGCGGTGATCGCCCAGATCGACGATCCGAAGATCACCACCGCCCAGCTGATGGAGCGCATGCCCGGCCCGGACTTTCCCACCGGCGGGCTGATCTCTAAAGACGGAGAGCTTCAACAGGCCTACGAGACGGGCCGCGGCAAGCTCAAGGTCCGCGCCAGGGTGCACATCGAGGATGGCACCGCGGGGCGCAAGCTGATCGTCATCGACGAGGTGCCCTATCAGGTCAACAAGGCCGCCATGCTGGAGAAGATCCTGCGGGTGTCCGAGGAGAAGAAGGGCGTGCTGACCAACATCTACGACATCCGCGACGAGTCCGACCGGATGGGCCTGCGGGCCGTGGTGGAGGTCAAGAAGGACTGCGACCCGGAGAAGGTGCTGAACGCCCTCTATAAATACTCCGATTTGCAGGTCACCTTCGGCGTCAATATGGTGGCCATCGCGGACGGCAAGCCCCGGCAGATGGGCATCAAGCAGCTGATCGGCTACTACATCGACCACCAGAAGAACGTGGTCACCCGCCGCACGAAGTACGACCTGGATCAGGCCGAGGCCCGCGCCCACATCCTGGAGGGACTTATCATCGCTGTGGACAACCTGGACGAGGTCATCCGCCTCATCCGCGGCAGCAAGACCCCCAAAGAGGCCCGGGAAAAGCTGATGGAGCGCTTCGGCCTGACCCAGATCCAGGCCCAGGCCATACTGGACATGCGGCTCCAGCGCCTGACCAACCTGGAGGTGCTGGCCCTGCGCAAGGAGTACGAGGAGCTCGAGAAGCTGATCTCCAAGCTGAAGGGAATCCTCGGCAGCGAGAGAAAGCTGATGGCCGTCATCAAGAAGGAACTCACGGAGGTCCGGGAGAAGTACGCCGACCCCCGCCGCACGGCCCTGGTGGACTCCTTTGAGGAGATTGTCATCGAGGAGGAGGCCCCCGCCGCCGACGAGACCGTGGTGTTCGTCACCCAGGCCGGGTTCGTGCGCCGCATGGCCCCGAAACTGTTCGACAAATCCCAGACAAACGGCGATTTCAGCGACCCGCCGCGAACCGTGCTGCGCACCATGACGGACCGCAAGCTGATGTTCTTCACCGATCTGGGTAACTGCTACCTGCTGCCCGCGGGCCAGATCAACGAATCGACCAAGCCCAAGGAGCGCGGCCTGCCCCTGGGCGGCGTGCTGGCGGGCCTGGAGAACGACGAGAGGCTGACGGCGCTGCTGGACTCCGGGGACTGGTCGGGCGAGCTGCTGCTGGCCACAGAAAAGGGCCTCATCAAGCGCAGCAGCCTGGAGGACTACAACCTCCGCAAGTCCCGATTCGCCGCCATCAACCTGAAAAACGGCGACCGCCTGCTGACGGTCCAGCGCCCCGAGGGCTTTGAAAGCGTGCTGATGCTCACCCGCAGGGGCATGGCGATCCACTTCGCCGTGGAGGAGGTCTCCCTCATCGGCCGCACGGCGGCGGGCGTCAAGGCCATGACCCTCGCCGCGGACGACAGCGCCGCCTTCCTGTTCCTCCACAACAGCGAAGGCGAGGTCGTCATGATCTCCGAGATGGGCTACATGAAGCGCTGCCTGCTCATCGACTTCGACCGCCAGGCCCGTGGCGGCAAGGGCGTCAAGGCCTTCAACTTCTTGAAGAACGGCCAGAACGGCTCCGTCATCGCCGGAGCCCTCGCCGTCCGGGAGCCCTTCGACTTCAATATCCTCCAGAAAAACGGCGGCGTCACCCCCTGCAACACCGAAAACGTCGCCATAGAGCCCCGCACCGGCAGAGGCCAGCCCTTCGCCGTGGTGGTGCTGGACGACGTGGTGACGGAGCTGGTCAGGGTGTGAGATAGCGGTTGCCACTCTCTCTAATGAAGATCGGGGTTTGTATGGGGGACGGGGAACGACCTCTCAGTCACCGACTATGTCGGTGCCAGCTCCCCTGAAAGGGGAGCCAAGAGGGAGGAATGACTGTGCGTCAGCTTTGGCTCCCCTTTCAGGGGAGCTGTCAGCCGGTAGGCTGACTGAGAGGTCGTTTTCCACAGTCCGCCATATTGCTGTTTATCACACGGGTTGAATAGGAAATAGTAAGAGGGATACTGACAAACGCAGCATCCTTCTTTTTGGGACTTGACATTGTCTATATGCAGGTATATACTCAAATCAAAGGGGGTGTCAGGCATGGAGACCGCACGTATATTTGCAAACGGCGGCAGTCAAGCGGTGCGTCTGCCGAAGGACTGCCGTTTTGACCGGGATGAGGTGATGGTCAAGCGCATCGGCAGGGTGGTGATGCTCATGCCGAAGGAGGATCCCTGGGCGTCGATGCTCCAGGGCCTGGACATGTTTACCGACGACTTCCTGGCGGACGGGATGCCCGATCTGCCGCTTCAGGACAGGGCGACGCTATGAAGTACATGCTGGATACCAATATCATCGCCTACGCAAAGAACAACCGCCCGGCGCAGGTCTTGGAGCGCCTGAAGCAGCAGGACCCGGAGGACATCTGCATCTCATCCATCACGATGGCGGAGCTGGAGTTCGGCGTTTATCACAGCGCGAAGCCGGAGCAAAACCAGGTGGCGCTGATGCTGTTTCTCTCGCGCATACAGATCGTGCCCTTTGACGTGGACGCCGCCATCGAGTACGGCGTCATTCGCGCGGACCTGACACGGAAGGGGACGCTCATCGGCGCGAACGATCTGCTCATTGTGGCGCACGCGAAGGCGCTCGGGCTGACACTGGTCACCAACAACACACGGGAGTTTGAGCGCGTGGAGGGTTTGAAGCTGGAAAACTGGGCGTAAGCAAACCGAGGTCGGTCTCCATTGGAATGCCGACCTCGGTTTGTTTGTGTGCCGGGCATGGCACACATCTAACCGGTGGAAGTCCGGTCGCGGGTATTTACCGCCAAGCGTAGCGAACCGCAAGCTGCTGGTGGCAACGCCA
>CADCAS010000010.1:36755-81543 GCA_902799465.1 uncultured Eubacteriales bacterium | reverse complement strand
GAAATTCGCGCCTGACGACACGAATTTCCTGACTGGCAGGTACCGATTCCCAGTCGAAATCGCAAGCGATTTCTTTGTGGGAATCCACATGCACCGGCACAGCCGGTACATGTGATGGAAACAGGTACGGTTTGTAACCTTTCTGTAAGATACCAATCAGTCTTGTCATTCATGCGTCAGCCGTGGCTGTTCTTGTCCGCCTTCGCGGTCCGGCCCTTCCAGCTCAAAAGCCAGAAGGCGAAGGACAGCAGCGCGGCGCAGACCCACACGGCCCGCTCCATCAGTCGGGGGGAGAGTATGCCGCCGACGCCCGCGCCCACGGCGAAGGACAGGATCACGCCCATGTAGTAGCGCACCTTTATCAGGTTGATGGGGTCCCTGTCGTGGAGATACATCGCCAGCGCGGACATGCAGCTGCGCAGGTTGCCGATGCACATGGTGGAGGCGTAGCCAAAGCCGTGGACGGTGCGGAAGGACTGCACCTGCATGGCGCAGGCCAGCGACACCAGGCAGTTGGCGGGCATATTCAGCCGCTGGGGCATGAAGCCCACGGCCACCATGATCAGTCCCTCCAGCGCCACCACCTCCTGCCGCCAGTTCAGCTTGCCCAGATGCTGAAAACGGATGTGCAGATACTCCGCCAGCAGCACCCCCAGCGCGAAGGAGATCAGCGGCAGCAGGTATTTCAGCGCCTGGGGCCAGTCCCCCGACATCAGGGCGGTGCTCATCTGCACCACGTTGCCCGTCTGGGCGTTGGCATAGACGTGGTCCCGGATAAAGTAGGTGTAGGCGTCCTGAAACCCGCCGCTGAGGGCCAGGATCATGCTCAGGAAAAACGCCTCCGACATCTTCGCCTGATGCGTCACATGATCTCGCAAATCCCAGTGCATAGTCAACACTCCTGTAAGGCATTAGGCAGTAGGGGAACGGCGGGGCGCTTGCGGAAGAATGGGTGAGGGGGGAGTTGAAACAGGCAACAGGGAACAGGCAACAGGGAACAGGAATAGCCCGGCTGCGCAGGGACGGCGATGCGCCGCCCGTGATGCAGTACGTTTCGTTGCGGAATTGAGCGCGCGGCAGCCACTATTCATTCCTAATTCCTCATTCCCAATTCCTAATTCAACAAACCCCACTTCGCCGCACAGCTCAACGCTCCAGGCTGTCCCCAAAGGCCTGCCGTAACCCCCCCCTACTCCCTACTGCCTACTCCCTACTCCCTAAATTCATCCGATCTCGCTGCCGGGGGCCACGCTGCCGTCTACGGTCAGCAGGCGGACGGAGCCGTCGGGGTCCTCGGCGCAGAGGAGCATGCCCTCGGACACCTGGCCGGCCATCTTGCGGGGGGCGAAGTTGTTCACCAGCACCACGGTCTTGCCCACCATGTCCTCGGGGGCATAGTATTTGGCGATGCCGGAGCAGACGGTCTTGGTCTGGCCGCCGCCGATGTCCAGGGTCTCCTTGAGCAGCTTGTCGGACTTCTCCACGCGCTCGCAGGCGATGACCTTCGCGGCGATGAGCTTGATCTTCATGAAGTCGTCGAAGGTGGCGATGCCGGGGGCCGCCTCCTTCTTCTCTTCCTTCTTCTTCTCCTGCTTCTTTTCAGCCTTGGCGGCCTGCTTTTCGGCCTTGTCGGACTCGCCGCTCATGGCCTTGAGCTCCTTTTCGATGTCCACCCTGGGGAACAGGGCCTCGCCCTTCTTCACCACGGTGCCGGGCACGAGCTGACCGAACTTCTGGACGGATTCCCAGGTCTTGAGGGCGTCGTCGCTCACGCCCAGCTGGGCGTAAATGCGCTCGGGGGTGGAGGGCATGGTGGGCTGGATGTACACCGCGATGGCGCGGATGCACTCGGCCAGCACGTACATGACGGTCTGGAGCCGGGGCGTGCCTTCCTCGGACTTGCCCAGCACCCAGGGCTGGGTGATGTCGATGTACTTGTTGCACGCGCCGATGAGCTTCCAGATCTCCGAAAGGGCGATGGAGAACTGGAGCTTGTTCATCTGCTCCTCCACGATGCCGGGCAGCGCCTCGAAGGCCTGGATGAGGGCCTGGTCGGGCTCCTCGTAGGCGTTGGGCGCGGGCACCACGCCGTCGAAGTACTTCTCGATCATCGCCACAGTGCGGCTGACCAGGTTGCCCAGGTCGTTGACCAGGTCGGCGTTCATGCGGGTGAGCATGGCCTCGTTGGTGTAGTTGCCGTCCGCGCCGAAGGGCATCTCGCGCATGAGGTAGTAGCGCAGGGCGTCCACGCCGTAGCGCTTCACGATGGGGCCGGGATAGACGATGTTGCCCTTGGACTTGGACATCTTGTCATCGCCGAACAGCAGCCAGCCGTGGCCGAACACCTGCTTGGGCAGGGGCAGACCCAGCGCGTGGAGCATGATGGGCCAGTAGATGGTGTGGAAGCGCACGATCTCCTTGCCCACCAGGTGGATGTCCGCCGGCCAGTACTTCCTGAACAGCTCGTCGTGGTCGGTGCCGTAGCCCAGGGCGGTGATGTAGTTGGACAGGGCGTCGATCCACACGTAGACCACGTGGTCCGGGTCGAAGTCCACCGGCACGCCCCACTTGAAGGAGGTGCGGCTGACGCACAGGTCCTGGAGGCCCGGCTTCAGGAAGTTGTTGAGCATCTCGTTGGCGCGCGACGGCGGCTGGATGAAGTCGGGGTGCTCCTCGATATACTGAATCATCCAGTCCTGATACTTGCTCATGCGGAAGAAGTAGCTCTCCTCCTTCATGGGCTCCACAGGGCGGCCGCAGTCCGGGCACTTGCCGTCCTTGACCTGGGTGGGGGTCCAGAAGGACTCGCAGGGCGTGCAGTACAGGCCCTCGTACTCGGATTTGTAGATGTCGCCCTGGTCGTAGAACTGCTTGAATATCTTCTGAACGATCTTCATGTGGCGATCCTCAGTGGTGCGGATGAAGTCATCGTATTCGATGTTCATCAGCTTCCACAGCTCCTTGGTCTCCGCCACGATCTTGTCCACGAACTGCTGGGGCGTCACGCCCGCCTCGGCGGCCTTGCGCTCGATCTTCTGGCCGTGCTCGTCGGTGCCGGTCAGGAAGTAGGTGTCATAGCCGGTCTGCTTCTTGAAGCGGATCATGGTGTCCGCCGCCACCGTGGTGTAGGTGTGGCCGATGTGCATGTTGCCGCTGGGATAGTAGATCGGAGTGGTCAGATAAAAGGTCGGCTTGGGCATGGTTTTTCTCCTCCCGTTCTGTGTGGTCTTAAGGCGTTTGCCTGACAAAAAAAGCGTCCCTGAAGCCATCAGGGGCGCGGACGCGCGGTACCAACCCTATTCACGCGAGGCCGTGCCTCGCGCCTTATCGCCTTAACGCGGCGGCGGCCCGTGCCGCCCTCGCCGAGCGCTCAGCATGAAACATGGTTCGCGCCCGGAGCTCCGGAGCCATCTTCACGCGCCCTCATGCCGCCGGTTTCCCATCCTCCCCGGCTCTCTGCGGGCCTCAAGCGCGCTACTCTCTCCCTCATCGCCTGTGCCTTCCATTATAACGGGTTATAGGTTAAGAGTCAAGGGGGCTTGAAAATGGAGAATTGAGGTATCTATTCAGTTCTGCTGTGAGCTCCCCTGAAAGGGGAGCCAAGAGGAAGACAGAGCGTCAGCCTTGGCTCCCCTTCCAGGGGAGCTGTCAGCCGTTAGGCTGACTGAGAGGTCGTCCCTCGCAGCCTGCCAAGTCTCTGTTTGTCGCAGAACTGAACAGTTACGAATTGAGAATGGAAAATGGAGAATGAATCGTGAAGCGTGGAGTGCTAAATGTTGGGCTGACGCGCTCTCCATCCAATCGCGTCAGCCGCCATTCTCCATTCTCCATTTTCCATTCTCAATTCCCAATTCTCCATCCCCCTTGCGTCCCCGCCCATAATCTGCTAATATAGGGTCATCAACCGGCGAGGGGGATAAGCGCATGAAAACCCTGATCGAGCTGTACGACGAGCGTCCCATCGACAACGTGCTGGGGACGGAGGTATTCAGGCCAAAGGAGACGATCCTGATCTGTCCCTCGGAGGTGGAGGCGGACCGGGCGCGGCGCAAGACGCTTCGGCAGTATTTCGAGCATCGCGGCTGCCCGGTGAAGCTGACGTTCATCCCGGTGAGCATGGTGGACGCGGTGAAGGTGGAGCGGACGCTACGGCAGCTTTTGGAGACCCACCAGGACTGCGCCATCGACATCTCGGGCGGCACGGACGCGGCGCTGTTCGCGGCGGGGGCGGTTTCCGGGGACACGCCGGTGTACACCTACAGCCGCAAGAAGGGCGCCTTCTTCGAGATCAAAAACGCGCCCTTCGCCCGGGGTCTGGCCTGCGACGTGCGGCTGGACGCGGAGTCCTGCTTCCTGATGGCGGGCGGGACGCTGCTGCCGGGCCGGGAGGACAACGCGGCGCTGCGCGCGCGGCTGCCCCTGATTGACAAGCTCTTCAGGGTCTACGCCGCCCACCGCCGCATCTGGAACCGCCAGATCAGCCTGATCCAGCGCATCTCCTCCGCGGAGCCGGGCAAGCTGGACGCCGAGGGCAGCCGCGAGACCAAGGCGGGCAACAAACGGGTGAAGGCGGACGCAGGCTTCTTCGAGGACCTGGCGGCGGCGGGGCTGATACTGGACCTCCGGCTGGAGGACGCGGCCATCGCCTTCCGCTTCCCCGACGAGACGGTGCGGTTCTGGCTTCGGGACATCGGCTCAGTGCTGGAGCTGCAGCTCTTCCGCGCCTGTCTGGCCGCCGACTGCTTCGACGACGTGGTGCTCTCCGCGGTGGTGAACTGGCAGGGCGGCGGGAACCAGCGGGACGGCGTGACCAACGAGATCGACGTGGTGGCGGTCCGCGGCATCCAGCCCGTGTTCATCTCCTGCAAGACCTCGGAGATCCGCACCGAGGCCCTCAACGAGCTGGCCATCCTCCGGGACCGCTTCGGCGGCAAGGGCTCCCGCGCCGTCATCGCCACCTCCGCCCCCGCCACCAAAAACCGCGCCCCCATGCGCCGCCGCGCCGCCGAGCTGGGCATCGAGGTGGTGGAATGGGAGGACCTGGAGCTGGAGAAGCTGGTGGAGAGGCTGAAATAGTGAATTTTTGAGAAGAATTAGGAATTGGGAATTAGGAATTAGGAATTGTAACTGTTCAGGTAACTGTTCAGTCGCGGACTCCTTCCGACCCGCTTCGCGGGCCACCTCCCTCAAAGAGGGAGGCTTTTGGGCTCCTCGATCAGGCGCCCATCCAGGCTCCCTCTCCGAGGGAGCTGGCAGCCGCAGGCTGACTGAGGGAGTCATCTCTGGGCGACTGATTAGTTACTAGGAATTAATAGTGGCTGCCGCGCGTTGCAGGGGCGGCTAATGGCCGCCCATCATATACCGAAACTATACGTACTGCCTGGCAGGCAGCGCATCGCCGCCCCTTCGCAGCCAAGCTTTTTTAATTCCTAATTCCTAATTCCTAATTCCTCATTCCTAATTCCTCATTCAACAAATCCCAATTTGCGGCAGGGCGAAGACCGAATGGCAACTCCCCTCTTCCCTTAAATTTGTAATACATTGTTAAAAAATACTTGACATCCTGCCCCGCATGGGTTAGAATACACGTGGATGGGTGGCCTATAGGAAGAGGCTTGAGGAGGGATGGCGATGTCCATCTACGAATACAGGCCGCTGCTCATCTTCTGCGTCATTCTGGCGGCGGCGCTGGGCGCGGTGCTGGGTTCATTTCTGAACTGCGCGGCCTGGCGGATCGTGCGGGGCGAGTCCTTTTTGACGGGGCGCAGCCACTGCGCGCGGTGCGGCCATCCGCTGACGGCGGCCGAGCTGATCCCGGTGGTCAGCTGGCTTGTGCAGCGGGGCCGGTGCAAGTGGTGCGGCGAGAGGATCTCCGCGCGCTATCCTCTGACGGAGCTGGCCTTCGCGCTGACATCGGTATTGTGCCTAATGCGGTTTGACCTGACGGCGCTGTGCCTTCGGAACTGGCTGTTTCTGTGCTGCCTGTTTTTGCTGACGCTTACGGACCTGGAGGACATGACCATCCCGGACGGCTGCCACATCACGGCGGCGCTGATCTGGCTTGTGTTTCTGCCCTTCACCTTCACCGGCTGGCGGGACGCGGGCCTGTCGGTCCTCTCGGGACTGGCGTATGGCGGCGGACTGCTGGGCATATCCCTGATCATGGACCGGGCGTTGGGCCGGGACACCCTGGGCGGCGGCGACATCAAGCTGTTTTCGGTGGTGGGCCTGTACCTGGGCTTTGTGGGCACGCTGTTTGCGGTGGCGCTGGCCTGCGCGCTGGGGCTTGTGTTCCACGCCGTTCTGCAGCGGCGCAACTCAAGCCGTGCCTTCCCCTTCGGCCCCTCCATCGCGCTTGCCGCGGCGGCGATGCTGCTGTACGGGGAGCCGCTGGTGAACTGGTATCTCGGTTTACTGGGATGAATACGAGGTTTATCTGAATGGCAAAAAAGACGATTCTGGGGATCGACATCGGTCAGGACCAGCTCAAGCTGGCGCTGGTGAAGTCGGGGCGGGTCATCAAGACCGCCACGGCGCAGATGCCGGAAAACCTGCTCCGGCAGGGCCGGATCACCTCCCGCGAATCCATGGGCGAGCTGCTGCGCGCCACGATGAAGGCGAACGGCATTCGCGCCAACCACGCGGCCTTCGTGCTGCCCAACGAGGTGACCTTCGTCAAGAACGTGGAAATGCCGTGGATGAGCGTCGATCAGCTGGAATACAATTTGCCCTTTGAGTTCAACGACTACATCACCGGCGAGCTTCGGGACTACGTGTTCGATTACGCGGTGCTGAATTCGCCGCAGGAGGCCGCCGCGCCGGAGGGTGAGGCGGAGGGCGACGCCGAGGGCGAGGGCCGGGCCATGGAGCTGATGGCCGTGGGCACGCTCAAGGCGGTGCTGGAGGACGCCCAGGAGATCCTGCGCAAGGCGGGTCTCCGGCTGGCGATGACGGCTCCCGCGCTGTGCGCCTTCATCGCGCTGATCCGGGCGCAGCACGCGAGCCTGTCGCAGTTTTCCGACGAATACGGCGTGCTGGACCTGGGCTTCGGCTCCATCCGCATGTACATGTTCCACAACGACCGCCACGTGGCCACCCGCGTGCTGGAGGTGGGCCTTTCCACCCTGGACGACGTGCTGGCCGACGCCTTCGGCGTGGACGTGCACCTGGCCCACACCTACCTGATGACCAACTATGAAAACTGCCAGCGGCGCGACGAGTGCACCACGGCCTATGAAAACATCGCGGTGGAGCTGATGCGCGCGCTGAACTTCTATCGCTTCTCCAACCCGAACAGCGCCATCGCGGACCTGTGGCTGTGCGGCGGCGGCGCGGTGATCGAACCGCTGGCCGAGACCATCGGCGACATGCTGAACATCCAGCTGCACCCGGCGTCCGAGCTGGTGCCCGGCGGCGACGCGCTGGAGGACTGCAACGCCTACGCCCAGGCCATCGGCATCGCGCTGGCATGATCGGAGGTTGACAAGTGGCTGCAAAGAAAGAAAAACCTGCCAAGAGCGGCCGCTCCAATAAAGCCCTCCGGGGCAGGATGCCCTCGAAGAGGACGATCAACCTGGTGCTGATCGACGAAAACAAGATCAGCCCCGTCAAGGCGGCCATCGGCATCATCGTGATCGTCATTCTGGCCGCACTGTTCAGCAAATTCCTGGTGGCGGACCGGCTGGTGGCCATGACGGCCTCGTCGGCCAGGGCCGCCAAGCTCAAGTCCGACCTGGCCGCCGCCACGGGCGTGGTCAGGGACTTCGGCGACGTGGAGACTACCTACGCCCACTACACCTATGCGGGCATGACCCAGGCGGAGCTGAACCTGGTGGACCGCACGCGGATTCTGGGGCTGGTGGGCGATACGCTGCCAAAGGACCCCTCGGAGCAGACGGTCAACCGCTTCGCCGCCCGGCTGGGGACGCTCATCAAGCGCTTTAAGCGGGATCAGAGCAAGGGCATGACGCTGGACGACCTGAACAGCCAGGTGCTCAACCTGGTGCGGGAGATCCTGCCCCCGCGCTACGGCATCACCTCCTGGAGCGTCACCGGCAATCTGCTCACTATCGAGGTCACCGGCAATACCCTGCGCACGCTCAACAATCTGGCCCGACAGCTGGAGCACAGCCCCATCGTGGACAGCTGCTCCATCATCACCGCCAACCGCGACAAGCAGGTGGAGGTGGGCGGCGAGGTCAGGGCGCGGCTGATCGTCTATCTCCAGCAGCCGTCCGAGAGCGCGGAGGAGGAGGTGAGCGCGTCGTGAAGATTTTGAGCCGCGAGTTCACACTCGCCGAAAAGCTGCTGATCGCGGTGCTGGTCCTCATCCTGCTGGCCCTGTTCTACTATAAGTTCGTGGATGAGACCGTGCGCACCACCATCGCCAACAACGAGGCCGAGGCCACCATGCTCCAGACCGAGCTGGACGCCGCCCAGGCGCGGCTGATGCAGCTCAACCGGGTCAAGGGCGAGATGGAGGCCCTGGAGAACGAGGGGCGGCTGTCCTGGATGGGCAGCTACAACAACAGCAAGGAGGAGGTCGCCTTCTTAAACGACATCCTCGCCGACACCCTGAAATACTCCATCGCCTTCGCCGACGTCACCCGCTCGGGCGACCTGATCCGCCGAAGCTTCACCCTGCAATACACCGCCGTCGACTACGCCGCCGCCCAGGACATCATGCTCCGGCTGTGCCAGGGCAAGAACCGCTGCCTGGTGGGCGACGTGAAGTGCACCGTCAACGGCGATTCGAGCGTCACCCTCAGCGCCGCCGCCACCTTCTACGAGACCATGGTGGACGGCACCCCCGACGCCGCCCTCCCCGAGAACAGGGCCGCGGCAAACTCCTGATGACTTAATTGGGAATGGGGAATTGGGAATTGGGAATTGAAGTCAGCGGCTGCCGCGTACCCTGTAGGGGCAGCCGGCGGCCGCCCGCCCAATACCGACGCGATATGTAGAAGGAGTTACGACCTCTCAGTCTGGCGCAAGCGCCAGCCAGCTCCCCTGAAAGGGGAGCCAAGAGGGAACGAAGAAAGACCGACCTTTCACCGCCTCATGGCGACACGGAGGGAAACGCAGAACCGCAGGCCTCCAAACGCCGCGCGGCAGCCTTGGCTCCCCTTTCAGGGGAGCTGTCAGCCCGCAGGGCTGACTGAGAGGTCGTCCCCCGTTCCCAAAGCCTTCCCCCGCTGGGGAAGGTGGCCCGCGAAGCGGGTCGGATGAGGTTCCCTCCCCCGACGCCGCTTTGTACGCCTCTGATGGAATAGAGGCGCGAGGCCATCCGCATAGGACCTCATCCGTCAGCCCTGCGGGCTGCCACCTTCCCCAGAGGGGAAGGCCAGGAACCGGCTGACTGAGAGGTCGTCCCACACCCCGATATTCCGGCTGATCCCGGCAGCCTGAATATATAGAACGGCTCGGGTCCCGCCCCTGTACTTACATACACGGCGACCCGGTCCACCGAGCATCCGGCTCTCACAGCGATCGGCCGTGAGCTGTCCGAGCCTCAAATCTACATGTAGAAAGGATGATCTAATTGAGGAAGAATAACAAGAAGGGCTTTACCCTGGCCGAGCTGCTGATCGTCGTCGCGATCATCGCCGTCCTGGTTGCCATCGCCATCCCGGTCTTCACGAACCAGCTGGAGAAGAGCCGTGAAGCCACTGACGAAGCTAATACTCGTTCCCTTTATGCTGAAACTGTTGCTGCCGTACTTGCAGAGGATGCCTCTGCTACGACCACTCTGAAGGATGCTACCCTGACAGTAGAAAAGGATAACACTACTGGTATTTGCACTGGCACTGCTACGCTGAAGCTTGCTCAGCAGAAAGAAGGCCTTGAAGGCGGCGCAACTTCTATCAACATTGGTGGCGTTGATGTAACTGGCTGGGGTGTAGGTAAAACTGTTACTATCACAGTTAAGAGTGACGGTACTGCGCCAACCATTAAGATCGATTAGTACGTCATTTAGTAAGTAGTTTTCATTTCGCCACCCCTCCCCTCCGGGAAAGGGCAGGGGCGGCGGTGATTCCCTGAACAAAGGCTCCTCCCCATCCGGGGCAGGGGCCTTTCGTCTGCCCTCCCCCGCCCCGCCGCCGCACACCGCGACCGCCCCGACATCCGCCCACCGTCCCCACCCCTTACGCAAAACCGCGCGGCAGCCGCCAGCTCCATTCTCCATTCTCCATTCTCCATTCTCGATTATGCTTGCACTACTCTTTTTTCAAAAAGCTTGATTTCTATTTTGTTTTCGGATATAATATGACCAGAAAAACCAGATTAGTCTTTCTGGTTATATTATTGGAGGCGATTGCGATGATGCAGGTTAATATCCTCGAAGCAAAAACCGATTTTTCCAAACTGATCCGTCTTCTTGAAACGAAGAAGGAAGATTTTATCACCGTGGCCAGAAATGGCAAACCTGTAGTCAAGATCACACTCATCAATGAAGTTCCCGTTTCCAAACGCATCGGCGTCGCCAGAGGCAAATTCAGTATGAAGGGTGATTTTGACGCAGACAACGGAGAGATCGCCGATATGCTGATGGGAGGAACGCTATGAATCTTCTGCTCGACACACACATTGCGATATGGGCGCTAAATGATGACCCGGCGCTCTCTGAAAAAGCGCGGAAATTGATTCTTGATCCGGACAACACGATCTATTACAGCACTGTATCCGTCTGGGAGGTTCTCCTGAAGCATACCCGTCGCCCCGGCAATATCCCTTTTGATGAATCAGACTTTTCCGAGGGATGCCGGGAAGCGGGTTTTGTCCCCCTGAGTCTTACCGACAAGCATGTTCTCGCCGTGCATACGCTGTCCAGACCGAATTATATCAAAGAGCACAATGATCCGTTTGACAGACTGCTTCTCGCGCAGGCGAAAGTGGAAAACTTCTCATTCCTCACGCATGATGAACTGATTCCTGGCTACGAGGAAAAGTGCGTGATTCCTGTATAGGCCCACAAATATGCTGAATGAAACCTCGCCATGGACTTTCTGACGGGGAAACGCCGTTAAAAGTGTTCATCCATACCAGATCCATCTGGACGTTGTTCTGATTTAACAGATCCTTTCCGGTGGTCTGACTGCAACTGCTACGTTCAATGCCACTACCGGTATTCTTGAAAAGGTTGAAGTTGCAGGCGTAACTGTGAATCAGAAGCAGGCCGATTGGTCTATCGCTGATCCGAAGGTCGCTGGCTGTGCTGTTACTGCGCCCGCTGCCAACACCTCCACTGCTAAACTGGTTTATACTTTCACTACTGCCACCACTGGTGTTGAGAACACTTATTTGAGCGCTGTTGCTTAGGAGCCGTGCAGAAATTATTCATACATTATGCTTGTCTGAATCCGCCCGTCGGTCAACGTGCCCCGGCACGCCTCCCTCCTCCGCCTTGCACTGACGAATTCATCCTTCGCATTCTGTATGAATAATTTCTGCACGGCTCCTTACGAATAATTTGCATCAGTTCTAATCGCCGTCCCTCCCCTCCGGGAAAGGGCAGGGGCGGCGGTGATTCCCTGAACAGAGGCTCCTCCCCCTCCGGGGCAGGGGCCTTTCGTCTGCCCTCCCCCACCCCGCCGCCGCACACCGCGACCGCCCCGACATCCGCCTACCGTCCCCATCCCTTACGCAAAACCGCGCGGCAGCCGCCAACTCCAATTCCCAATTCCCAATTCCCCATTCCCAATTCCCCATTTCCATTCCAATTCCCAATTCCCCATTCCCAATTCCCAATTCGCTCCCGTTGAAAATTTCCCTCCCCCTGTTTACAACCCCGCCCCGCCGTGGTATAATACCAGAGGAATACAGCGCGGGGAGGGACAACAGCATGCCGAAGAAGGGCGTCAAGGTGATCGCGCAGAACCGACGCGCCCAGCACGATTACTTTGTCCTGGAGACCTGGGAGGCGGGCATCGAGCTCAAGGGGACGGAGGTCAAGTCCATCCGCCTGGGCAAGTGCAACCTGAAGGACAGCTACGGCGCGGTGAAAAACGGCGAGCTGTTCGTGCACAACATGCACATCAGCCCCTATGAAAAGGGCAGCTACTTCAACACCGACCCCCTTCGCCCCAAGCGCCTGCTGATGCACAAGGCCGAGATCCGCAAGTGCCAGCAGCAGGTGATGCAGCAGGGCCTGGCCCTCATCCCGCTGTCGGTCTATCTCAAGGACGGGCGGATGAAGCTGGAGCTGGCGCTGTGCAAGGGCAAAAAGCTGTATGACAAGCGCGACGACATGGCGAAGCGCGACGCTCAGCGGGATATCGACCGCATGATGCGCGCCAAGGGATAGCGTCAGTTCTTTCCCACCTTTTCGGGGCCGTATTTGGTTTCGACGGGGATGCGGAAGGGCGGAGAAGCGAGCGGCGGCCCTGAACCGCCTAAAAACGGGAACAAAAAATAACTGACAACTACGATAACGTAGCTTTCGCCGCTTAATCGGCGATCGTCGCCCCTGAGCGTCCTGCCGCGCAGGCCAGCGACGTCATAGTAGCAGGGAACCAGCCGCCTTAAGCTTTGCGGACGGCCGGACTTTATGAAGCTACTGAAGTTTAAACCCCGTCTGTGGGGGTTAAATGGAGGGAATGTCAAAACGCAGACTGCGCTCGGAGATGCTCTGTTCGTCTGGTCTTCGGACAGGGGTTCGACCCCCCTCGGCTCCACTCAACAACAACGCTGATTTCATGCGAAATCAGCGTTGTTGCTTCTTTAGGGAGTAGGGGGAGCTACGGCAAATCACCGACGGTAACTATTCAGTCCTGCGGGCAATATGGATTTGTCGGGCTTTGCCCGACAAATCCAGGGAGTAGGGAGTAGGCAGTAGGGAGTAGGGGTTCGGTAGGCTCTGGGGATGCTTAACGTTCTTCATTCCTTTAGAACGCCGTTCATCTGCCGTTCTCCCCTACTCCCTACTCCCTACTGCCTACTCCCTACTGCCTCCTCCCTACTCCCTGGAAACAGCTTGTTTCGGAAGCGCGCCAGGTAGAGCATGGAGAAGCGGAGGAGGACGATGTCGTAGAGGGCCAGGGTGACATTGCCGATCAGGAGGGTGAGGGCGGTCATCCAGAGGGTCATGTCCATGTAGTCGGCCATGATCTGGTCCAGGCGGAACACGAAGAATATCAGCGCGTACATGATCCCGATGGCGGTGTTCCACAGAAGCAGCTTCGCCAGCCGACGGGGCCATTTGCGCTTGATCCTGGCATCGAGAATCCACTTGACCACGGGATAATAGCCCAGGAAGCAGAACAGCAGCGCCGCCTCCTTGTCCGGGCACAGCATCAGCGACAATAGCGCGATGGCGCCGTAGGCCGACAGCGCGTAGGCCCGCCCGCAATCGAACACCAGCGGGATCAGCGCAAGTCCCGCGATCGCCGGGCAGCAGAACGTGGCGATGGGGATCACCCCGCCCAGCAGCATCACCGCCGCGCCCAGGGCCACCATCATCCCGCTCACCGCGATCCTGCGGCTGGATGTGTTCATGGGAAGGACCTCCTTTTGCTTGGACAACTCCGGATAATTTCGACGCCGCATCCCGTTTTTCCTGCCCGCGTTTGCGTTTATCGGGGGAATCGTGTATAATTAGGGAGTAGGCAGTAGGGAGTAGGGAGTAGGGGAGTTACGGCACAGCCTTTGACTTCTATTGAGAACGGCTCGTTCTCAAAGGGTTCTGAGGATGCTTGACGTTCTTCATTCCATTGGAAGGCCGTACGTTTGCCGTTCTCCCCTACTCCCTACTGCCTACTCCCTACTCCCTGAATAACCCGAAAGGATGAATTGCATATGAAGGGGATCGTGATCGTCACCGGGGGCACCAGCGGGATCGGGCTGGCGACAGTAAAGCGTCTGGAGGCGATGGGATACAGGGTCTACGAGTTCAGCCGTCGGGCATCGGAGGCGGCCAACCACCTGCGGGTGGACGTGACGGACGAGGCGGCGGTGCGCGCGGCGGTGGAGGAGGTCGTCGCCCGGGAGGGGCGGGTGGACATCCTCATCAACAACGCGGGCTTCGGCATCTCCGGGGCGATGGAGTTTACGTCCTCCGAGGACGCCCACCGGCTGATGGAGGTGAACCTGTTCGGCATGGACAACATGATCCGCGCCGTGCTGCCCCACATGCGGCGGGCGGGACGGGGGCGCATCGTGAACCTGTCCTCGGTGGCGGGGGTGTACGCCATCCCCTTCCAGGCGTGGTATTCCATCTCCAAGGCGGGGGTCCGCGCCCTGACCATGGCGCTGGCCAACGAGGTGGCCCCCTACGGCGTGCAGGTCACGTCGGTGCTCCCCGGCGACATCAAAACCGGCTTCACCGCCGCGCGGAAAAAGAGCGTGGCGGGCGACGGGGAGTACGGCGGGCGCATCTCGCGCTCCGTGGCCCGCATGGAGCACGACGAGCAGACCGGCATGTCCCCCGACATTGCCGCGAAGACCGTCGCCCGGGTCGCCACCAAGCCCGGCGGCGTCAAGCCCTGTTACACCATCGGTCTCGCCTATCAGGCGCTGGTGTTCCTGGAGCGCCTGCTGCCCTGCGGGGTGATACGGAGGCTGCTGTTCATGCTGTACGGGAAATGACCATTCCCCCACCTCATGGAAACGGCCGCGGATGCTTTTCATCCGCGGCCGTTTACTGTCATTCTGTCATTCCAGGTTGAAGGCCTTTTCGATGGCCTTGACCTCGTCCTCGGTGATGTAGACCACCTCGCCGATGTCCTTGGCGGCGATCATGGCGGCGGCGGAGTATTCCAGCACCTCCAGGCGGTCATAGGCGTTGAGCAGGGACGCGCCGGTGACGATGACGCACTGGTTGTTGACGATCACCACGGGGTGCTTCTTGTCGAAGATCTTCGCGGTGCCGGGGATGTCCAGGCGGCTGGCGGCGTAGGGCACGCGCACCACGTCGCGCAGGCTGATGTAGCTCTCGGGGATCAGCCGGGAGTCAAACTCGGCGTCGGTGACGGCGAAGGACATGATGGCCGGCGGATGGGCGATGATGACGGCGTTGACGTCGTCGTGGGTCTTGAAGATCTCCTCCAGCAGGCGGGTGGCGCGGCTGGGCTTCTTGCCCATCTCACGCATGCCGTGCTTGATGTGGACGATGTCCTCGCTCTCCAGATACTTGCGGTCCTTGTTGTAGGGGGTGGTGAGGAAGCTGCCGTCGGAGAGGCGCACGGCGAAGGTGCCCTGGGTGGAGGTGAACAGCCGCTGGTCGTAGGAGCGGTGGATGAACTCGCACAGGTCGCGGCGGGCGGCGTTCTCCTCGGAGGAGTGGCTGCCGGGGATGAATTCGTCCATGCTGGGGGAGGTGATGGAGCGGTCGATGTCGATCTGCTCCTCGGTCAGGTTGCGGGGCGTGCCCAGCTTCTTGGCGTCGATCTCCAGCCGTCCGCAGAAGTCCAGCGTCTCGAAGGCCATGAAGGCGGAGAAGAGGTCTTTGTGGCCGATGACCACGCCGTGGTTCTCCATCATGACGGTGTTATAGCCCTTTTCAAACTCGGCGGCGATGTACTCGCCCAGCTTCTTGGAGCCTGGGACCTGGTATTTGGCGTAGGTCACCTTGCCGCAGACCTCGGAGGCGTTGGGGATCAGGGAGATGTCCGGGATTTTGCGGGCCAGGGAAAAGGCCACCAGCGTCGGGGGATGGGCGTGCAGTATGCCCTTCAGGTCCGGGCGGCGGCGGTAGATTTCGGAGTGGAAGGGCAGCTCGACGGAGGGCTTGTGGGGGCCGATGACGGTGCCGTCGGGCTTCACCTGGCACATGTCGGCGCGGGTCAGATTGCCCTTGTCGATGCCTGAGGGCGTGATCCAGATGTCGCCGTTGTCGTCCCGGATGGACAGGTTGCCGCCGGAGGTGGTGGTCATGCCGTAGTAATAGATGCGGTTCATGATCATCACAAGCTGGTCCGCGGGGTGCAGCAGTTCAAATCGCATAGTGGTTCTCCTCCTTTTTCAGAACGAATGGATGGGCAGACTGTCGTCGTCGGCGCCCTTGGTGATGGAGCGGATCTGGACGTAGTACTGGATGTCGTCGTTGACCTTCACCAGCACGCGGTCGCCCACCCGCTTGCCCATGACGGCGCGGCCCAGGGGGCTCTCCTTGGAGATGATGCCGTTCAGGGCGTCCTCCCGCAGGGTGGTCATCAGGGTGATGGTCTCGGTGTCACCCTCGTCCTCGTAGTAGAGCTCCACCTTGTCAAACAGCCCCACCACGCCCTCGCGGGTGTCGGACTTGATCACCTTGGCCGTGGCGATCATCCGCCGCAGATAGCGCAGACGGCTGTCGCAGCGCCGAAGCTCCTGCTTGGCCGCCTTGTACTCATAGTTTTCGCTGCGGTCTCCGAAGGCCGCGGCGGTGGCCACATCCTCGACGCACTTGGGACGGACCACCCGCATGCGGTAGTCGATCTCCTCCTGCATCTTCCTGATGTCCACTTCGGTCAGTTCGTTGTACATAATTACCTCGGAATTTGAGTTTCAATTGAGACGGGTCGGGTTGGGGGATTTGTTGAATTAGGAATTGGGAATTAGGAATTAAAAATGGTTTGGCTGCGTAGAGGCGGCGATGCGCCGCCCGCCAGGCTGTAACGTTTCGGTATTGGCCGCCACTACAGAGCGCGCGGCAGCCGCTATTCATTCCTAATTCCTAATTTCTAATTCCTAATTCTTCCGGACAAACCCCTGTTTATCCGCAAGATCGCGTGACTTACGCTCAATGTATAAAATGCGTCCACACATGGTCCTCCGTCTCGGGCAGGCCGTACTTTTCACGGCCCAGGGCGATGGACTTGATGAGGAAGCTCATGTTGCGGGCGAGGACGCGCAGGGTCTGGAGGCCCTCGGCGTCCTGCGCGGCCTCGCCGGGGGCGCGGCCGTGGACGGAGTTCCAGTATTGGCTGGAGGCCACGGGCATGTTGGCGATGGTGAAGTACTTGTTGATCTGGTCGAAGGTGGCCGAAGCGCCGCCCCGGCGACAGACCGCCACCGTCGCCCCCACCTTCATGGTCTTGTCGAAGGGGGTGGAGTAGAACAGCCGGTCCATAAAGGACACCACCGTGCCGTTGGCCGAGGCGTAGTACACCGGCGTGGCCACCACGATGCCGTCGGCGGCCTCGAACTTGGGCGCGGTCTCGTTGACGATGTCGTCAAACACGCACCGGCCCTTCTCGGCGCACTTGTTGCAGCCGATGCAGCCCCGCACCGCCTTGTTCCCCACGTGGATGATCTCCGTTTCGATGCCCTGTTCCGCGAACACACGCTCCATCTCTCCTACCGCGATGGCCGTGTTCCCGTTCGCCTTGGGGCTTCCGTTGATGAGCAATACCTTCATGTTGTGATCCTCCGGTTGTATCTCGCTAAAGATGAGTGGGGCGTTATAAAGCAACCTTCCGGAAAACGCTGCGTTTTCAACAGAAGTCACAGGCATGCCGTAACTCCCCTACTCCCTACTCCCTACTGCCTACTCCCTGTTCCCTCATTCGCTGACGATCGCGATGCCGCTGCTGGCGCCGATGCGGGTGGCGCCGGCCTCGAGCATGGCCAGGGCCTCGGCGCGGTTGTGGATGCCGCCGGCGGCCTTGACGCCCATGTCGGGGCCCACGGTCTGGCGCATCAGCCGCACGTCCGCCACCGTCGCCCCGGCCTTGGAGAAGCCGGTGGAGGTCTTGACGAAGTCGGCGTTGGCCCGCACGGCGGCCTGGCACGCCTTGACCTTCTCGTCGTCGGTGAGCAGGCAGGTCTCGATGATGACCTTGAGCTTCGCCGGACCGCAGGCGGCCTTCACGGCGGCGATGTCGGACTCCACATAGGCCCAGTAGCCGTCCTTGGCCCTGCCGATGTCGATGACCATGTCGATCTCGCGCGCGCCGTTTTTCACCGCCAAGGCGGTCTCGGCGGCCTTGCTCTCCGAGGGGATCGCGCCCAGGGGGAACCCCACCACGCAGCAGGGGGTCACGTCCGTGCCCTTCAGCGCCTCCGCGGCCAGGGCGATGCGGCTGGGATTGACGCACACCGAGGCGAAGCCGTAGGTCCTGGCCTCGTCGCACAGCTTCAAAATCTGCGCCTTGGTGGCGTCGGGCTTGAGCAGGGTGTGGTCGATGGTCTTTGCGATCTGTTTGCTATCCATTCTGTATGCGCTCCTTTGTCTGTTGATGTTATTCAGGGCTTTGAGTTCCAAACAATATGATGCCGGGAATCATTCCGCCGCGAAGGTCAGCGCCAGGGCGTCGAACAGCGTGGCGCTGAGGGCGTCGCCATCGGGCGTGAAGCGCAGCGGCGTGCCGTCGGGCAGGCGCACCAGCGCGGCGTCGCCGTCCTGTCCCCAGGGCAGGCCGTCAAACGGGGTCCCGGCCAGGATCAGGTCGGCGCGCCCGTCGCCGCGGAAGGTCACCGCATAGGCCCCGCCCAGCGACGCGGCGTCCACGCCGTGCCCGCCGACCTCCGCCGCCACGCAAACGTAGCGCGCGTCAGTGGCCGGGGTCCAGGGCGCTTCGGGCTCGGGCGTCGGCGCGAGGGCGGGCGTCGCCGTGGGCTCGGGCGTGGGCGCTGCCGTCGGTTCCGGGGTAGGCGCTTGCGTCGGCTCCGGGGTGGGCACTGGCGTCGGCTCCGGGGTGGGAACGATTGTCAGTTCCGGAGTGGGGACTATCGTCGGCTCCGGAGTGGGAACCAGCGTCGGCTCCGGGGTGGGCGCTGCCGTCGGCTCGAGGCTCACGTTGGTCAATAGCCGGGCCAGGCCGTCATAGACGATGGCGCTCAGGTCCACCGCCTCCCCGCTCTCGGCGGGCGCAGCATCGGGGACAGCTTCAGGCTCGGCTTCGGGGGCCCGGGCCTCGGTGACCGCGATCTCGCAATTCGGATTCAGCGCGGTGAACAGCTCGGTGAAGGCCTGCCGCACTTCCGCGTCGGCGTCCCCGGGCAGGGTCACGCGCTTCGGGCGGGTGCCGTCGAAGGCCCCTTCGCCCAGCGTCATGTCCAGGGTCTCAAAGGTGATGTCGTCGAGCCACGCGCCGCGGAAGGCCTGATCGCCGATGGCCTTGAGGCTCTCGGGCAGGGTCAGCGCCTTGACGTGGGCATTGGCGAAGGCGGTCGCGCCGATGGTCTCCAGCCCCTCGGGCAGGCGCAGCGACCCGGCCAGCTGGGTGGAGGCGAAGGCGCTGTCGCCGATGGCGGTCAGCGCCGCAGGCCAGGGGAAGGTCTCCCCGGCGTAGCTGTAGGCAAAGGCGCTCTCGCCGATCCCGGCAACGCTGTCGGGCACATCCAGGGATACCAGCCGATTCGCGCCGCGGAAGGCCTCGGGCCCGATGGTCTCCAGCCCCTCGGGCAGGCGCACGGCGAACAGCCGGTCATGGTCATAGAAGGCCCGCTCGCCCACGGCCCTGACCGCCGCGCCGCCGATCTCCGGGGGGACGTCGACGCGGTCCGCGGTGCCGATGTAGGCAGTGATCGTGCCGGTCTCCGGGTCGAACTCGAAGGCGTCCTCGGGGGTGTCCACCGCCTCGAGCACGGCCTCCGCGCCGCTGGGCTGGACGTCCACGCCCTCGGGCAGGGCCTCGCGGTAGGCGTCCAGCAGGTCGTCGGGCACGTAGCACGCAAAGCCGTCCGCCACGCTGCGGAAGCAGCCGCCGGAGATGGCGGGGACGGGGCCGGTGAAGGTGACGGACTCCAGGGCGTCGCACCACACGAAGCAGTCCTGCTCAATGGCCAGCACCCGGGGCGGGATCGTGACCTGGGTCAGCGCCCCGCAGTCCATGAAGTTGGAGGAGCCGATGAACCGCAGCGTGTCCGGCAGCGTCACGGCGGTCAGCGCGGGCATGCTGGCAATCGCGCCGTCCTCGATGAGCGCCGCAGGCGCGGGGATGTCGAGGGACGCGATGGTCTCGTTTCGGATGAACGCCTGCCGGTCCAGGCCGAACAGCGCGACGCCGTCGATCTCGCTGGGCACGGCCACCGCGCCGCCGGGGCCGTCGTAGCCGGTCACCAGCCCCGCGTCGGCGTCAAAGGCAAAGCCGTCCGCTTCCGCCGCCGCCGGGAGGGCGGGCAGCAGAAGCATCAGGATCACACACCAGAGGAGGAGTCGTTTCATCGCAACACGCTTCCTTTCTGACGAGGGTCACTCAACAGCACGGGACGTCGTAGGGTATTCCTTTATTCCCGCTCCAGCTCCAGCACCCGTTCGCGCAGCAGCCGGGCGACGCGCTCGCCGGTGGTGACGGGGCGTCCGGGATAGAGCAGGTTCAGCAGATCCTCCTGGGCGGCGAGCCACTTGTCGAAGGCAACGCGCTCGGCGGCGATGATCTCGCGGCCCTGCTCGTCGGCGGCCTGCCAGCGGGCGTTGGCGGCGCTGTTGAGCGCCGTCAGCCAGATCTGCGCCACGCGCCGCCAGGCTTCGGCGCGGTCCTCGGGGGTCGCGGCCTCCTCCAGCAGGTTCAGCGCGGCGGCCTCGGCGGGGCTATGGGTCGCGCAGAGGGTCTCGGTCCAGGCGATGCCGCCGGCGGTGGTCTCGGTGTGCACGCCGCAGAGGGCCGGGGTCTCGGCCTCGGGCAGCGCCTCGTGGGGATTGTACAGGCTGTCGGTGCGGTTTTCCGGGGCGGTGTGGCGGGCGTAGCACAGCTCGGCGGTCTTGCGCATCAGCTGGTTGGCCACGCGCTCCGCCACGGTCAGCTCGGGCAGGTTCAGCGCCAGCGCGTCCTTGAGGCAGGCCAGCTGGGCGAAGAACAGGGCCTTCTCCCCGACGATGAGGGTCTGCTCGTCCTCGGTGGCGTCCGCCAGCAGGGCGTCGTATTCGGCGTTGAGGGCCTCGGTCCAGCGCTGGGCGGCGGCGTTCCAGGGGGCCAGCCGCTCGTCGTCGGTCTGGGCGGCCTCCACGGCGCGGTCCAGCGCGTAGGCCACGGCCCGGTGCTCGCCGCAGTAGTCCAGCGTGTAGGTCCGCTGATTGAGGCCCGCGCCGGTGAGCGTCGGCACGCAGCAGGTCGCGGCGGGCTCGGCGGCGCGCTCCCCGCCGGTGGGGGAGATCACGCGCTCGGACCAGGCCTCATAGGGCACGCCCTCGATCTCCCACTCAATCCAGGCCTGGTTGATGACCTTGCCGTGCTTCACGTCGGACTTGCTGACGGTGTGGGTGAACAGGTAGGTTCGGCTATCGCCGGGCATGAAGTTTTCGATGGCCGCGATCTCGCCGCTGCCGCCGGCCAGGGTGTCATACACGGTCACCTCGTCCAGCACGGTCTCGCCGCAGTTCAGGACGGTGATCTCGTAGACGATGTCCTCGCCGCGGGTGTAGTACCAGCCGTTGGCGGGATGGCTGGCCGCGGCCACGGCCTTGTGCACCTCCGCGCCGGTGATCACGCCGATGGGATCGGGATCGCGCGCGGGCTCTGTGCCTGTGGGGACCTCCACCTCGTTGCTGATGACGGTGCAGGTAAAGCCCTGGGGATCGTCGAAGGTGGCGAAGCCGATGTTGATCAGCGGGTGGAGCAGGTCCAGCGCGGTCACCTCATAGGTCAGGTGCGCGGTCTGCTCGCCGCCCGGTGCGAGCGCGTCGAAGGTATCGACGATATTGTCCTCGGCGGTGCAGAGGGGATCCCGGATGACGATGTCGGTGATGTCGCCGTCGCCGCCGTTGCGGAGGGTCAGGGTGAAGTCCACCGTCTCGCCCACAAGGAAGTATCCCCGCTCGGGCAGGTTGGCGATGGCCTTGGTCAGCGTGACGGGATCGTCCTCGGGATCGGGCGTGCCGGGCTGGACGAGGATGCGCACATCGTTGGACCGGGCGACGCTTCCGCCGCTCTCGGCCACGGCGTAGTCGGTCACATAGCCCCGGGCCGCATCCTCGGCGGTGACGATGTAGTCAAGGTTCAATACGGCGGTGTCGTAGCGCTTGATGGTCAGGCCCTCCGCCACCGGGAGGCCCTTCTCCGCTCCGTTGACGTAATCGTACACGCGGACGTCGGTCATGTCGTCCGCGGTGAGGTTGGCAACGACGATCTCAAAGGTGACGACGTCGCCCGGACTGTAGGCCTGGCCCTCGTCGCCCTTCACGGCCTTGACCACCGACAGGGCCTCCGCCGCGGCGGGGTCGGCCAGGAGCGCGGGGGTGGGTGCCGCATGCTTCTCCCCGGTGGGCTTCCATTCGCCCCCGGCGGGCAGCACGGTGTAGGTCAGCGTCTGGGGTTCGGCGGTCAGCTTGTTCCCGTCGGCGTCCACAGCGTCGGCCTCCCACTTGAACGTCACCGTGCCAATGTCCGCCTCGACAAATGTGTAGGGATCGTAGAGGGGATCGAAGTCGTTGGCGGGCAGGGCGCCCTCGTCGTACTGCTGGCGCAGGTCGCCGCGCCCGTCGTAGGCCCGGACCACCGCGTCCGTCATCTCACGGTCGGCGTTGTTGTAGAGCACCGGCCTGAACTCGATCTCCTCCCCCACGCGGAACTCCTTCTGGTCGGTGTAGGGGGTGACGATCATGTCAAAGTCGGGGGTCTCTTCCTCGGTCTCCTCTTCGGGCGCGCCGCCGTTGCGCAGGCCCAGCATGTGCAGCACCCCGGGCCAGGCGATGCCGTCGGCCTGAATGCCGTGCGCCGCCTCAAAGCCGGCCACAGCGGACTCGGTGCGCCGCCCGAAGTCGCCGTCGGCATGGCCCACGGAATAGCCCGCGTCGCTCAGCGCGTTCTGAAGCGCGCGCACGCCGTCGCCACGGTCGCCGCGCCTGTACATCGGGGAGGGCCATTCCTCCTCGCGCTCGACATAGCCGCAGCGCGCGCACACGCGCTGGCGCAGGCCCATGGAGAAGTCGGACAGCTCGGAGACGACCTCCCACTCGCCGAAGCGGTGGCCCAGCACGGCCTGGGTCTGGGGCCAGGCCACGCCGTCGGCCTCCAGGCCCTCGGCGGCCTGCACCTGCTTCACCGCGCCCTCGGTGCCGCGGCCGAAGCTGCCGTCCGCGCCGCCCCTTCTGAGGACGCCGTAGCACACCAGCATTTCCTGGAGTTCCTTCACCGCTTCGCCGCGGTCGCCGCGCCGCAGGGTGCCTTCGGGATCAATGGCCTCCTCCTGGGTGGCGCCGCAGACCGAGCAGGTCCGGGTCCGCTGGCCGGAGGAGTGGTCCGTGGGCTCCGAGAGCACGGTCCATTCGCCCCACTGATGGGGCAATCTGTCGATGGAGCGCGTATCCTCGTGGCCGCAGACCTTGCACTTGCGCGTCTGCTCGCCCTCCCTGGCGCAGGTGGCCTCGCGGACGGTTCTCCAGCTGCCGTAGTCATGGGGCAGCCGCTTCACGGTCTCGGTCCTGGTGCTTCCGCAGATCATGCAATAGTAGACCTTTTCGCCCTTCCTGGCGCAGGTCGCCGCCGTCTCGCTCCGCAGCTCCCAGCGGTGCGGGCATTCCGACGGATCCGTGGCGGTGGCCGCAATCGCCGCCGGAGCGCACAGCCCCGCCAGCATGAGCACGGCCAGCCATGCCGCCCAGATTCGCTTCATGCGCAACATGTCTCTCATCCCCCTGTCCACGGTCGATCCTAAAGCCTTCCAACATAGGTATCCATATACAGTATAACACATTTATAACATGGAATCAAGCGGGACGAAAGAAATGAAGGCGGGAAGAGGGACTGTCGAATGGCGATTTCACCCTATGCGGCCAACGGGATTTAGGCGGAGAAAATTAGGAATTGGGAATTAGGAATTGAAACAGCTTGGCCGCCCCTACACAGTGCGCGGCAGCCGGTATTCATTCCTAATTCCTAATTCCCAATTCCTAATTCAATCAAAAAGCATTTGCAAGCAGAGTAAAGAATGCATGGCGACGGACCGTAATGCCCGCTCAACCTCTCTGCATGGTCCTCCACACGATCTCGCGGTCGTTGGCGCGGGCGATGGGCTCGAGGGCGGCGGACATCTCGGACTGCCAGGCGGGGTCGCGGATCACGGCCAGGGCCAGGTGGGCCAGGGTCTGGGGGGTGCCCGCGGTGACCGCGCCGCCGGCGCGGACGAAGAAGTCCAGGTTGCAGGCCTCGCACCCGGCCACGGTGTTGACCAGCACCATGGGCAGGCGCTTGACCGCGGCCTCGGTGACGGTGATGCCGCCGGGCTTGGTCAGCAGCAGCTCGGAGGCGTCCATCAGGGTGGGGACGGTGTCCACATAGCCGTAGACCCGCACCCGGTCATCGCCGCTGTAGATGGCGGTCAGGGTGTCCTTGAGACTGCGGTTGGTGCCGCAGACGATGCTGACGGCGCAGCGCTCATCCATCTCCTTCACCAGGGCGCTGACCAGCTCCGGCACCGGACCCGCGCCCATGCTGCCGCCCATCACCAGCAGGTGGCGGCAGTCCGGGTCCAGTCCCAGTGCCCGCTTGGCGGCGAGCCTGTCGCCCTTGGCGTAGAAGCCGTCCCGGACGGGGATGCCGCAGGGCACGATCTTCCGCTCGTCCACCCCCAGCGCGATCAGGCCCTGGACCAGGTCCGCGGAGGGGATGAAGTGCCAGTCCAGCCCGCCGGCATGGGTGCCGGGGGTGGCGGTGTAGTCGGTCTCGACCACGCCGGTGTGCACCCGCAGGTCGTACTTGCGCATGGCGTCGGTGAGCATCAGCGAGCCGAAGACGTGGGTGCAGATCACCGTGTCAAAGCTCCCGGCCTCTATGGCCCGCCCCAGGTTCTTGCGCCCCAGGGCCAGCAGCCGCCGCCCGTTGTGCTTCTCCATGAAGGTCTTGGGATGGCGCACGGTGTGGCGATAGCCGCTGTCAAACAGCTTGGGCGCGTGGCGGTACATGAAGTTGTGGGACTTCGCCACCGCCTCCGACACGTCCTCCGAGATGAACGACAGGCAGTCCTCCACCCGGCAGGTGTCGCCGTGGGCCTCGAAGACCTCTCTGAGCGCCTCCGCCACCGCGTTGTGGCCCCCGCCGTTATTGCTGGACAGTATCAGTACGCGCATCCGTCCGCCGCCTTTCCCTGGCCTCCGCCACCGCCAGCATGCGGCGGAAGCGGGGTCGGTTGTATCGCTGGATCATGATGAAGGGAACGTTTCCGAGGATGACGTAGATGAGGAACATCATCACGCCGCCGATCCCCTGCCACAGCCGCAAAAGCCACAGCCCGAGGGGGATCAGCACGACGTGGACCGCCTCCGCCACGCAGGTCTCCTTGAGCATGTCCCGCAGCGTCGCCGCGTCGGGCATGCCCTGCACCGCCTTGGGCGGCACGATGGACGGGAACAGCTTGCTCACATCCGGCACCAGGTCCTTCCAGCGGCGGATGCCCGCCCGCTCGTAGACCCGCCCGTCCTGCTCCCAGCGCCACTGGGCAAACGGCGCCCGGTCCCAGTCGAGTCTGAACAGCTTGATGAGCCGCCCCAGAGGAAAGCACAGCACGCCCCACAGGGCCATGAACAGCACACAGGCAAATAGTCCGTTGCGCAAGCGATAACCCCCCGTGAAAAGCGCGTGTAAGTCAAAGGAAGGCCCGTCCCTCCCCATCCATATTATTCTATCATTTCCGGGAGAAAAAGGCAAGGCGAGAGTTGGGGTTGAATGGAGAATGACAACAAATGTGTGTCCAGTTTAAAGTGGGATTATTTGAATTAGGAATTGGGAATTAGGAATTAGGAATTAAATGGCTTGGCCGCCCCTACGGTGTACGCGGCAGCGGCTATTCACTCCTAATTCCTAATTCCTAATTTTCCCCCGCCATATTCCCGTCTCTCGGCCGAACGGGGCAGACGCCGAACAGCGTCATTTTATCTCCGCGTCGGCGCATCCGTTGAACCAGGCGCGCTCGGAGAAGGGCAGCTTCTTTGGGGGTCTCGGGGCGTCCTCGGGGATGCCGATGGGGAGGAAGCAGACCAGTTCGAGGCCGTCGGGCACGCCGAGTATGGCGGCCATCCTGGAGGCGATATCGTCCTCGTCGGTGATGTGGCCCTCGTACCAGCAGCTCTGGTAGCCCAGGGCGACAATGGCCAGCAGCATGTTCTCGATGGCGGCGGCGTAGTCCTGGGTGGCAAAGCATCGGTCGCGGTAGGCGTTGACGCGGCGGGTCAGCACGCAGATGGCGGCGGGGGCGGTCTCCCCCACCGGCGGATCGATGACGGCGCGCAGCCTTGCCAGCAGACCGGGATCGTCCACCGCGATCAGGCGGGTGGTCTGCTTGTTGCACCCCGAGGGCGCGGCCAGCCCCGCCTCCATGATCCGGGCCAGGTCTTCCCTGGGGACGGGCGTCGCCCTGAAGCGCCCGCGGTAGCTCCGCCGGGCATGGATGGCGTCAAAGAGATCCATGAGATCACCTCGCATACAGTATTCACGGGAACGGCAGGCTGCCGCGCCTTCAGTCAGACAGCCGCTGTTTACCCTCTCACCGCGTCAGGTCCTTCACCCACTTGTATTTCCTGAAGTGCAGCATGACCCAGGGGATCTTGCCGACCTCGTCGAGGCAGGTGCAGGCGTAGACGGCGAGCACGGGCCAGTGGAACACGAACGCGCCCAGCAGGGCCAGCGGGATGGCGATGCCCCACATGGTGACGGCCAGGGAGTAGACGTCGAAGAGGGTATCGCCGCCGCCGTCGATGACGCCGTTGATGGTGACGGTGTTGACGCAGCGCCCGATCATGTAGAAGGCCATGATGACCATCATGCCGGTGAGATAGCCGCGCGCGGTATCGGTGAGGAGGACCATGCGCGTCACCAGCGGGGTCAGGGCCAGCACCACGGCGGTGGAGCCGAAGCCGATGAGGAAGGAGATGTTTCTGAGCTTGATGCCGTAGGCCTTGCCGGTCTCCAGATCGCCCGCGCCAAGGGCGTTGCCCACGATGATGCCCGCGGCGCTGGCCACGCCGTTGCACACGCAGCAGATCAGGTCACGCACCACGGCGGCGACGGAGTTGGCCGCGGCGGCGTCGGCGCCCATGTGGCCGATGATGGCGGTGTAGGAGGTGAAGCCCACGCCCCAGAACAGGGACCCGCCCATCAGCGGCAGGCACTGGCGCATAAAGTCCTTCACCAGCGGGCGCTCCACCCGGAAGAAGCGCTCCGGGGCCGGGCGCACATAGCCGTTCTTCGCCGACACGCCCAGGCACAGCCCCAGCTCGATCACCCGGGCGATGGTGGTGGCCAGCGCCGCGCCCCGAGCCTCCATCCGCGGCGCGCCCAGCAGGCCGAATATGAACACGGCGTTCAGGCCGATGTTCAGTATCACCGCGCCGGAGCTGATCCAGGCGCTGGGCGGCACGTGGTCGGTGACCTTCATGGTGGTCAGGTAGCACTGGGAAACGCCGGTGATCAGATAGGACCAGCCCGCGATGCGCAGATAGGCGACGCCGATCTCGATCAGCGGCGCGTCGTGGGTGAAGATGCGCATCAGCGCCCCGGGGATCAGCTCGCAGGCCAGGAAGAACACCAGCGACACCAGCCCGCAGTAGCGCAGCATCAGGTCGAACAGGTCCTCCAGCATGCGGCGGTCCCCCTTGCCCCAGTACTGGGCCCCGAGGATCGCCCCCGCCCCGGTGACGGCGGCCAGGAACATGTTTTGCACGAACTGGATCTGGGTGGCGAGAGACACGGCGGTCATCTCGTTCTGGGCCACCTTGCCCAGCATCAGCGCGTCGCCCGCCGCCACCGCCGCCAGCATCAGGCTCTGCAGCGCGATGGGAAAGGCCAGCCGGCCCAGTCGTTGGTAAAAGGAACGGTTGTCGATGGTCATGAAAGATCTCCTCAATGCGATTGTGAGTTTTAGGGAGTAGGCAGTAGGGAGTAGGGAGTAGGGGAGCTGCGGCACAGCCCTTCGCTTCTATTGAAAGCGCCGTATCACAGTATCGTCTGCGGATACAGCGGATTGCAAAAGAAATACCAGGTTTCGCCGCCCCTCCCCTACTCCCTACTGCCTACTCCCTACTCCCTGCTCTCTACTCCCTACTCCCTGAATAATCAGACAAATCCTTGCGGATTTGTCTGATTATTCGCTGTTCCCATGGAGTGCGGTGCTTACTTGATCGTCAGCGAGATGGAGGCCTTTTTGCCGTTGGCGCTGGCGACGGTGATCCTGGCGGTCCCGGCCTTGTGGAAGGTGACCAGGCCGTTCTGGTCCACGGTGGCGACGGAGGTCTTATTGCTGGACCAGGTGTAGGTGGTGATAACAGGGCTCCTGGAGGACTTGGCGGTGACCTCGAGCTGGAGGGTCGCGTCGCTGAGGGCAACCTTCTTGGACTTGCCCTGCTTGATGCTCACGCTGGTGGGCGCGTGCAGGTCGGTGACCTTCACCTTGACCTTGGCAGTCTTGTTCCCCTTCACGGTGGTGGCGGTGATGGTGGCGGTGCCAGCCTTGCCGGGGGTCACCCGACCGCTGCCGTCCACGGCGGCGACGGCGGGGCTGCTGGATTTCCAGGTGACCGCGCTCTCCGCAAAGCCGGTGGGCTGGAGCGCGTAGGTCAGCTGGAGCGTATCCCGAACATCCAGGCTCACGGTGCCCTTCTGATCCAGCACGATCTTGGTGGGGATGCTCATATCCGACACCTGGACGGTGACCTTGGCGCTCTTGTTGCCGCGCAGGGTGGTGGCGGTGATGGTGGCCTTGCCCACCCCCCGGGGATGGACGACACCGTCCGCGTCCACGGTGGCCACACCGGCGTTGCTGGTCTTAAAGTCGATGGCCGTCTCCGCCGTGTCGGGCTGGAGGGTGTAGCCCAGGGTCACGGTCTGCTTCAGGTCCAGCTTGACGGTGCTCTTCTGGGCCAGCGTCAGCTTGGTGGGCATGGTGGCGTCGACGATCTTCAGCGTCACCTTGGCGCTCTTCTTGCCCTTGGCGGTCTTGGCGGTGATGGTCACGGTGCCCAGATCATGGGCCGTCACCAGGCCGTTCTGGTCCACCGTGGCGATCTTGGGCTTGCTGGAGGTCCAGGTGATGCTGCGGTCCGCCCGCTCGGGGGCGATGGTGTAGCTGAGCTGATGGGGGTATCGCCCGTCGATGGTCACCGTCCCCTTCTCGGTCAGCGCAAACTGCGTGGGGATGGTGGGGTCCACCACTGTCAGCGTCAGCGTCAGCTTCTTCCCGTTGTCCAGCGTGACGGTGATGCTGGACTTGCCCGCGGACTTCGGCGTCACCACGCCCTCCGCGCTCACCTCCGCCACGCCGGTCTTGCCGGACTTGTAGCCCGTGGCCGCCTTGTCGCCCAGGTCGATTCTGAACCGCTCCCCGATGTTCGCCGTGTGCTTCATGCTCTTGGTCACCAGAACCACGGGCATGTCGTCAGGAACGGGGGTCGGGGTGGGCGTAGGCGTCACCTCGGGGGTAGGCGTCGGCGTCACCTTGGGCGTGGGGGTCGGGGTCACCTCGGGCGTGGGCGTAGGCGTCACCTCGGGGGTCGACGTCGGCGTTGCCTCGGGGGTCGGCGTCGGCGTCACCTCGGGGGTCGGCGTCGGCGTCACCTTCGGGGTGGGCGTCGGCGTCGTGTTCTTGATGTCGACCAGATAATTGTTCTCAGAGGTGGTCAGGTCCGCCTCGGTATAGTCCGACAGCGTGGAGTCGAAGTAGACGTAGCTGACATTGGCGGCGGGGAAGGTGTAATAGCCGCCGTCCCTTTCAAAGCTCACGGCGTCGATGTGATAGGTATAGCCCTCCGCCACGGACCCGGAGGCGTGGCCGATCAGGAATCGGGAATCGCGCAGCACGGCCGCGTCCTCGGTGTCGTTGTCGCAGTGGGTGACATCCACGAGATAGACCCTGCCGTTGGGCATGCGGACATGGTTCCAGGCGTGGGGCCCGCTGCCGCTCGCGCCGTTGAAGGTGCCGGAGACGTAGTAGCAGCAGACGTCGCCCGCGAAGTCGGTCATGTCGCACAGGTACTGGAAGGCCAGCGCGTAGCCGTTGCAGACCACGTTGGTGCTCGTGTCGCCGTCGAATACCCAGATCAGGTTCCAGGGGCTGCGTGTGGTATTGGAGTAATCGGGGTCATCCGCGGCGTCATGGTTGTAGGTCACCAGGTCGCAGATGGCCTCCTTGTAGTAGCGGAGGATGTCGTAATCGGATTTGCCCGCCGCCTTCGCCACGATGGCGCGGGCGTTGTCCGCGGCGGTCTTGGCGCTGTTGATGAGAGCGGTGTCGAGCGTGTAATCGCCCGCGGCAAATTCGGGGCTGGGCATGAAGGACACCACGGCGTCGACGTGCACCGTGTCGTCATAGGAGCGCATGGACGCGCTGACGGAATGGCCCCTGGACCAGAACTGCTCAAAGGGGCAGTCCAGGTACACCGCCATGACGGCGGCATTGATATCGCCGTTCATGATCTCCCAGGCGGCGTTCATCGGGTCCTCCTCGGGCAGCGCCGACAGGGAGAAGTCCTGGGCGATGCCCAGCTTCGTGGAGCTGTGCTGGCCGTCGGCGGTCTCGATGAAGAAGGTCCGGATGATGTCGTAGTAGTCCCGGGCTTTCCCCGTCAGGTCGCCGCCCAGATTCCGCGGCGCGAACAGCGCCTCCCGGGGCAAGACCCCAAACAGGCCGTCCAGATAGCCCGCGAAGCTGGCCTCGGCGTCAAAGGCGGGCGCCTCGCCGTCCGCGTAAAACTCACCCTGGAGGGTGTCGTCGCCGGGCAGCTGTACCTCCCCGGCCTCCACGGGCACGGGCAGCAGCTCGTCCCCCGGCGCGGCCTCCGCGGACACGGGAATCGCCCCGTCCCCCGGCACGGCCTCCACCTCGCCCAGCTCCAGGTCCTCCAGCACCGCCACCGGCGCGTCCAAGCCCCCGTCCTCCGCCAGCACGGGCACAGCCCCCGCCAGCAGACACAGCGCCAGCCCATAGGCCGCCAGTCTGAACAGCTTCCGCTTCATACCGACTCCCCCTCGTGTGGATGATTATGGTAATATTTTATAGTATAGAAGGAAAACTGTCAACATGCTGTGGTTCGGTGAGATCAGATATATTGCAGGCAATTTGAATGGAGAATGGAGAATGGAAAATGGAGAATGGAGAATGCTTGTGGAAATCCTTGCGGATTTCTTTGATTAAAAAGGCCGTCATTAAACGTAGCCCTGCTACTTACAGTGTTTATTCAGACAAATCCGCAGGATTTGCACCACCATTGTCCATTGTCCATTGTCCATTTTCCATTCATCCATTCATCCATTTCCCCCTTGCAAAATCTCCTGCGAACAGGTATAATAAGGCCGTTAACACAAACGAAATCCTTATTGGGTGAGGAAGGATATATATGCATACGACACTGTTGATCATGGCCGCGGGGATCGGGAGCCGGTTTGGCGGCGGCATCAAGCAGCTGGCGCCGGTGGACGGCCACGGGCACATCATCATGGACTATTCGATCCACGACGCCATCGAGGCGGGCTTTGACCGGCTGGTGTTCATCATCCGGCGGGACATCGAGGCGGACTTTGTGGAGGTCATCGGACGGCGGGTGGAGGCGGAGTGCGCCCGGCTGGGCGTGCGGATCGACTATGCCTTCCAGTCCCTGGAGGACATCCCCGGCGCGCTGCCCGAGGGGCGGAGGAAGCCCTGGGGCACGGGCCAGGCGGTGCTGGCGGCGCGGGGACTGGTGGACGGTCCCTTCGCGGTGATCAACGCCGACGACTACTACGGCAAGGAGGCCTACCGCGCACTCCACGCCTACCTCTGCGCGCCCCATGGGGACCGCGAGCTGTGCATGGCGGGGTTCATCCTGAAAAACACGCTGTCCGACAACGGCGGCGTCACCCGCGGCCTCTGCCGGGTGGACGGGGACGGCTTCCTCACCGAGGTGGTGGAGACCTCCGACATCGTCCGGGTCCCCGGCGGCGCGGCGGTGCAGGGGCAGCCCGTCGACGGCGACGGCTACGTCTCCATGAACATGTGGGGCTTCCCCTCCGCGGCGTTCATGGACGTGCTGAGCGAGAACTTCGCCCGCTTCTTTGAGGAGGACGTGCCCCAGAATCCCCTGAAGGCCGAATACCTGCTGCCCGTGCTCATCGGGCGGCTGCTGAAGGAGAGCGCGGTGCGCGTCAGGGTCCTGCCCACCTCGGACGTCTGGTACGGCGTCACCTATGCCGAGGACCGCGCCGCCGTGGCCAACAGCATCGAGGCCCTGGTGCGCAGCGGGATGTATGGGGCGGAGCTGTTTGGAGATCTGGGTACGCGAGAACAGGAATAGCGGCAGCCCCACTTCATCGGCCAGCCTCGATTATTAACATTCCGGCCCTTGACAAAAGGCCTTCAGGGGTGTATTATAATTAAGCACTTTGCGAGAGGGGTTCCTCGAGCGAATGTGTGGTCCCTTAGCTCAGCTGGATAGAGCGTCTGGCTACGGACCAGAAGGTCAGGGGTTCGAATCCCTTAGGGTCCGCCACGAAATGAGCCTGATTTGTCCATCGGACAGATCGGGCTTTTTTCTATGCTGCACCGACGCGCTTCGGCGGCGGCATGGCTACAGTTCAGCAGCAACTATTCAGTGCTCCCGTCCAGGCTCCCTCTCCGAGGGAGCTGTCAGCCGCAGGCTGACTGAGGGAGTTGAGGGAGCTGTCAGCCGCAGGCTGACTGAGGGAGTCATCCTTGGGCGACTAAATAGTTCCGTTTAGCATATACGGAAACTCAGAGAATCACGAATCAAAATAGCTTGACCGCCCCTACCGTCCGCGCGGCAGCGGCCATTTCTGTTCCCTGTTGCCTGTTCCCTCGTCTCCCCTTTTCCCTTTTCCCTTGTCCCTGTTCCCTGCGCAATCCCATATCTTAATCTCCCTTTCGCTTTACGAAATCGATTTATTGTGCTATGATCTACCGGAATTATATTGAAAGGGGTTTTTTACTTGAATATGCTGTTTGCCACTGCGATGGCCGAGGAGACCGCCGAGCTGTCCCAGACGCTGGAGGGCGTGACCGCTGAGGAGGTCATGGTGGCCGGTTCCATCATCGGCGCGATGCTGGGCGTATTCCTTACGCTGGGCATCGTCTACTTCATCCTGAGGGTCATCGCCGACTGGAAGATCTTCACCAAGGCGGGGGTCGCCGGCTGGAAGTCCCTGATCCCGTTCCTCTGCGATTACGAGGAGTACAAGCTGTGCTGGAAGGGCAGCCTCGGCCTGGTCGCCGCCATCTGCCTGGCCTTTATCAACTATGTCACCACCCGAGTCAAGTCCCCCAACAACGGCATGGTCATCCTGATGGGCGTCCTGGCCATCCTCGGCCTGGTGCTGAGCTTCATCCAGTCCCAGCGGCTGTCCAAGGCGTTCGGCAAGGGCGCTGGCTTTGGCGTGGGCCTGTTCCTGCTGGGCCCGATATTCCGCCTGATCCTGGGCTTCGGCAGCGCCCGCTACGTCGGCCATCCCGACCGCTGACGCGCACATCTGACGATAAATGGGCAGACCCCCGTTCCGGACCTTCACGGGATCATATCCGCGGGTCCGGAACGGGGGTCTGCCCTTTCGCGTTTTCTATGATCTGAACGCCGCGTTTTCCAGCCGGAGCAGCGCGGCCTTTCGCTCCAGCCCGCCGCCGTAGCCGGTCAGGCGGCCGTCGCTTCCCAGCACGCGGTGGCAGGGGATGATCAGCGAGATGGGGTTTCTGCCCACCGCGCCGCCCACCGCGCGGCTGGACATCCGGGCGAGGCCGCGCGCTTCGGCGACGCGCCGGGCGATCTCCCCGTAGGTGGTCGTCTCGCCGTAGGGGATCTCCAGCAGCATCTCTCCCACCCGGTTGCGGAATTCGGTGCCCGTCAGGTGCAGCGGGGGCGTAAAGCCGGGGTCCCTGCCGGTAAAATAGGTGTCCAGCCAGCGGACCGCCGCGTCGAAGAACGGCGACGGGCGCTCGACGGCCTCGGGGGACAGCCCCTGCCCCAGGCGCCTCTGGTTCTCCGTGAACCACAGCCCGGTCAGCCCCACATCGTCCGCCGCGAGCAGTATCCCCCCGAGGGGCGAAGCATAGCGACACGTATAGATCATTCAAATCCCCTCCTTCGCGTCATTGTGCGGTCAGACCCTTCCCTCCATCAGCCGCATGCACAGCCTGCCGTTGTGATAGGGGCACTTCCAGGGCTCCACGATGGGCTTCTGGGGGTCGGGATTTCCGTGGGCGTCCAGCTGCCAGAACCACTCGCCTGTGCGGGGGTCGGTGAGTCGGGTCTCGATATAGCGCCAGATGTCCTCGGCGGCGGCGCGGAATTTCGGGTCGCCGCTCTTTTGATACTCGTGCTCGAAGCCCAGCACCGCCTCGGCCTGGACCCACCAGATGCGCCAGGTGTTGTCCACGCCCCGCTCACACTCGTTGAGCAGGCTGTGGTCCCGGTAGGCGCGGGCGTAGATGTTCCGGGCCAGGCGGCTGTCGATGGCGTGGATGCGCCCGGACAGCGCCTCATCCCCCAGCAGGTCCGCGCCCCAGTCGATGAGCCAGCTGGACTCGATGTCGTGGCCGTAGCTGTGCAGGTCGATGAGCTCGTTGTAGTCCAGGTCGAAGAACACCCGCTGCCGGTCCCTGACGGGATCAAAGACCTTCACCGCGTAGATGTCCAGCATCCGCCGCAGCGCCCGCTCCGCCCGGGGATCGCGGGTGACCTCGTACAGCCCGGAATAGCCCTCGAACACGTGCAGCAGCGTGTTCATGGTGCGCTGGGCCATGACGCCGTTCTCGCTGAGCTTCTCGTTGCTCTCGGGGCCCCAGTCCCGGGTGAAGGCCTCCAGATAGCCGCCCGCGTCCGAGCAATGGCCCTCGATCACGTCGTACAGCGACCACGCCGCCGCCAGCGCGTCTGCATTCCCCGTCAGGCGGTGATAGGCCGACAGCGCGTAGATGCCGAAGGCCTGGTTGTAGGTGTGCTTGGTGGTGTCGTCGGGGCAGCCGTCATAGGTCACGCTCCAGAAAAGCCCGCCGTGCTCCCGATCGAAGCAGCGCTCCGTCATGAAGCGGTAGGCGTGGTCCGCGCACGCCCGCGCCACGTCGCTGCCCGTCAACCGCGCCGCCTCCGAGAAGAACCACAGTATGCGGCTGTTCAGGATGCACCCCTTCACCGCCTCCCGGTCCACCCGCAGCTCATAGTCCATCCACCCGTAAAACCCGCCGTGCTCCGCGTCCCTGAGCCCCGCCCAGAAGGGAATCAGCCGCTCAATCAGCATCCGCCGCGCCGCGTCCCTCATGTGATCGCCTCCATTGATGTTTGTACCGGTAAGGTATCTATTCAGTTCTGTTGTGATAAACTGGGATTTGGCGAGGTGACGGGAGACCTCATCCGTCAGCCCTTCGGGCTGCCACCTTCCCCAGAGGGGAAGGCTTTTGGGGCTTGCGTCAGCCGGTATTCAGCCTTCCCCTTTGGGGAAGGTGGCCGGAGCGAAGCGGAGGTCGGATGAGGTCCCCGTCACCTCGCCAAATCCCAATTCGCCGAAGGACTGAACAGTTACCCGGTAAGAATATAGCACAACCGCGGGGAAGAGTCAATCAAAGAGTGGAGAGTGGGAGGCGGAAAGCGGGAAGCTCAATAGCGGCTGACGCTGTCCGACTGAGCGCGCGACAGCCCGCCATTGAACTCTCCACTCACCACTCCCAACTCTCCACTCCTGGATCAGTTCTTATTCATTGCAGAACAGCTGCTTTACCGGCTCCTGTCTGCGTCCGCATTACGCGGCGGGCTGCTCCTCGGCATCGGCGACGATCATCTTGAGGCTGCCGCGGGGCTGGCCGTAGGTCTCCTCGGTGATCTTGCCCTCCAGGACCTCGGTGACGTAGTTCACCACGGCCTCGTCCAGCGGGATGCCGGTATCGAAGCCCGCGCCGGCGTACCAGGACTCCATGAAGGCGTTGTAGGTGTCGCCGCCCACGGCGCAGAAGTTGTTGGTGACCACGGCATAGGTGGCGGCGGGATCGAAGGGCTCGCCGTTGATGCTGTCGATGGTCACGCGCTTGATGGAAGCGGGCGCGTAGTAGCTGGTCTCGCCGCCGTCATGGTTGATGTACAGGTCGCCCTGATCGTACTCGACGGTGGTGTCCAGGGTCCATTCGATGCCGCTGGTCTGGGGGAAGCCGCCGATGGATTCGGGGGTGCAGAAGGTGGAGGCCTCCAGGGATTCCAGCAGCTTCTCGCCGGTGACGTAGACCACGGCCACGGTGTTGCCGAAGGGGAGCACGGTGTTGACGCTCTTCATGGACACGTCGCCCGGCTCGATGGTGGCGCGGATGCCGCCGCCGTTGGTGATGCCCACCACGGCGTTGGGCTCCACCTGCTCGATGCCGCCCTCCTTGACCACGCTCCACACCATGGCGTCGGTGATCAGATCGCCCAGGTTGGTCTCCTCGGTGCGGTTGCCGGGGGCGCGTTCGCCGTTGAGCAGCACCTCGGTGGTGGCGAAGGGCGCGCCGTACTGCTCATCCACAGCGTCGATGATGGCCTGGGCCTGCGCCTGCACGTCGGCGTCCTTGGCAATGTAGCCGACGGGCATCAGGAAGTTGTCCTCGATGGTCTTGGTGGCGTCGTCGATGACGATGGCGCCGATGTTGGCAAACTTCGTGCCGGTGGACTGGATGGGCTCTCCATCGGGACCCTGAGTCATGACGGTGTGGGAGTGGCCGTCGATGACGAAGTCCACGCCGGTGATCTTGTGGAACACGTCGGTGGAGCGGTAGCCGTTGGGCGCGGACTCATCGAGGATGCCCAGATGCCACAGGCCGATCACCAGATCCACATCCTGGGCCTTGAGCCCGTCCGCCGCGGCCTGGGCCGCCGTGTACAGGTCGTCGAAGGTGGAGAAGCGGATGCCCTCGATCAGGCCGGGATTGACCTTGGTGGCGGTCTCGGGGGTCTCCATGCCGAAGAAGCCCAGCTTCAGGCCGCTCTCGGTCTCCAGAACGGTGCTGGCGGGCAGGATCGGCTTGTCGTCCTTGTAGATGTTGGCGCTGATCACCGGGAATTTCGCCGCCGACAGGTTCTCCATCAGCTGCTCATAGCCGAAGTCGAACTCGTGGTTGCCCAGCGTCACCACGTCGTAGCCCGCCGCGTTCATCATCTCGATGGCTGTGGCGCCCTTGCTGATGCTGACGTAGATGTCGCCCTGGGAGAAGTCGCCGGCGTCGACCAGGATCACCGTCGCGCCCTCTTCGCGCAGCTTGGCCGCCATGCCCGCCATGTAGGCGTAGCCGTCGATGGCGCCGTGGACGTCGTTGGAGTGCAGTATGACGGTCTTTCCGGTGTAGTCCGTTTTGCCGGTCGTGAGGGTGACGAGCGCATCGTCAACCAGGCGCTTGTCCGCCAGCGCCGTTGTGCAGCTGACAAACAGCAGCGCGGCAAGCATCAGGGCCATGATCTTCCGAAAACTCATAGATCCAACCTCCCATTATAGTGTATTTGGTGCCACATTCATTATAGCATTTATCAGCCAGCGATTCAAGGTGAAACCGCGGCCAAAAAGAAGAACGGACGCCTTTTTTGACGTCCGGTTCAATATGTATTCATCACGGCTTCTCCGTGGTCAGCGCGTCGGCCCTGCAATAGGCGATCAGCCCGGACCCGGAGCGGATCTTGGCCCAGCTGCCGTCCACGCTCACCAGGCCCACCTGCTGGCCCCGGGAGAGGTCGCCGAAGCTGGAGTCGATGGAGGGGTCGTAGTAGACGGACACTTTGTCGGAGACCACCCAGGCCGACTTGCCGGAGGAATACTTCTTGTAGTCCACCCGGGGGCGCTGGATGTAGCCGTCGTGGCTGCCGTACTGGACGCGCAGCCAGTCCCCCGAGGGGGTCATGGCCAGCAGCTTCGCCCGGTCGTTTCTGTCCAGATGGCCGATCATCGGCGCGTCCACCGAGGGCAGCTCGTAGACCGGAGCCCGGTCCTGCTGGGCGTAGACGGTGGCATCGCAGGTGTTGGGGTTGCGCTCGGTCAGCTGCTTGGCGCTGCAATAGCCCGTCCGATCATCCGCGGTGATGACCTGCGCCCAGCCCTTCTTCTCCGCCACCATCCACAGGGACCTGGCAAAGGGCACCCTGGCGATGACGTCGGACTTCTTGCTGGGCTTCTCATATACCTTCAGCGCGTAGGCGTACACGTATACCTGAGTGCCCTCGCCCTTGGAGGCCGCCAGGGTCGGCATCGCCGCGCATATCAGCATCAGCGCCGTCAGCAGCCACAGACATCGCCGCGCCTTCCCCATGTGTCCGCCTCCCCGTCCGCTGAATTCGTTCGTGCCCTGCTATTATAGCACAGCCTTTTGCGCGTTGTGATATGTACATCTGAAAATAATATGACAATATGTGGACACCGAAAGAGAAATTCAGGCTGATTTTGAAGATGATATGAAGGATATGCGCATTACCTTCCACATTGGAAAGTATCGTATTGCGATCATCATGGATGAAAGGTAACTGTTCAGTCGCACAGGGATGACTCCCTCAGTCAGCCTCCGGCTGACAGCTCCCTCAACTCCCTCAGTCAGCCTGCGGCTGACAGCTCCCTCGGAGAGGGAGCCTGGACGGGAGCCTGGACGGGAGCCTGGACGAGAGCCCAAAAGCCTCCCTCTTTGAGGGAGGTGGCCCGCGAAGCGGGTCGGAAGGAGTCAACAACTGAATAGATACGATGATAGTAAAAAAGCCACCGCCACTCTGCCAAGTGACGGAAGCTTTATGGTTTGCGAAAACCACGTCTTAAGGTGACCCGAACTTAAGGAGCAACCATGTGCGTGGTCTGCCCTTCGTCTTTGTTTTAGAGTATAGCGGTCGCTTTGTCAAGCGGCGGTCATGCTTTTCTTGCGCCATGGCCGGCAGCGAAGCGCCAGGAATCGCGGCACATATCGTCGATGTTGCGGGTGGCGTGCCAGTGGAGCAGCTCGGCAGCGCGGGCGGTGTCGGCGTAGCAGGAGGCGATGTCGCCGGGGCGGCGGGGGGCGATGCGGTAGCTGACCTTCCTGCCGCTGGCCTTCTCGAAGGCGTGGACGATCTCCAGCACGCTGGTGCCGTGGCCGGTGCCCAGGTTGATGGGGATCGCGCCGGTGTGGGTATCCACGTATTCCAGCGCGGCCAGATGGCCCAGGGCCAGGTCCACCACGTGGATGTAATCCCGCACGCCGGTGCCGTCGGGGGTGTCGTAGTCGTCGCCGAACACGCTGAGCTGCTTAAGCTCGCCGGTGGCCACCTTCGCCACGTAGGGCAGCAGGTTGTTGGGGATGCCGTTGGGGTCCTCGCCGATGAGGCCGCTCTCGTGGGCGCCGATGGGGTTGAAGTACCGCAACAGGCAGATCCGCCACTCCGGGTCGGCGTGGGCGATGTCGGTGAGCATCTGCTCGATCATCACCTTGGTGTAGCCGTAGGGATTGGTGGCCGAGGTGGGCATGCCCTCCTTGAAGGGCACGGGGTTGTTCATGCCGTAGACGGTGGCCGAGGAGGAGAACACGAACCGCTTCACGCCGTGGGCCTTCATGGCCTCCGCCAGCACGATGAAGCCGTACAGGTTGTTGTCGTAGTACTCCAGCGGCTTCTCCACCGACTCGCCCACGGCCTTGAGCCCGGCGAAGTGGATCACCGCGTCGATGGCGTGGTCGTCGAACAGCTTCATCACGGCCTCGCGATCCCGCAGATCGGCCTTCACAAAGGCGAAGTCCTTGCCGGTGATGGTGCGGATGGCGTCCAGCGCCTCGGGCTTGGAATTGACGAAGTTGTCCACGATCACGAGCTCATGTCCCGCGTTCAAAAGCTCCACACAGGTGTGGCTCCCGATGTAACCGGCCCCGCCGGTGACCAGTACTTTCATACGAATACCCCCAAATACAATCTCGTTGTCTCTGTCAAAAGTATAGCCTTCGCCGCGCCTGACTCATGACTATTGCCTGTTTCCTGCCGTTCACGCCCTGACAATGCCCACAATCACGTCCACCATCGTGTCCATATCCTCTATGGCGACGCACTCGAAGCGGCTGTGGAAGTTCATGCCGCCGGTGGCGATGTTGGGGCAGGGAAGGCCCATGTAGGACAGGCGGGAGCCGTCGGTGCCGCCGCGGATGGCCTCGTGGCGGGGCTCGATCCCGACGGCGCGGTAGGCGTTCTCCACCCGGGTGATGATGTCCATCCGGGGCTCCACCATCTCCCGCATGTTGTAGTAGGAGTCGGTGACCTCGGCGTCCACGGTGCCCGCGCCGTAGCGGCCGTTAAGCCAGGCGGCGATGTCCTGGAACTGCTCCTTGCGGGCCTCGAAGCGCACGCGGTCGTGGTCGCGGATGATGTAGTTGAGCACGGCCTCCTCCTCGGTGCCCCGCATATCGCAGAGGTGGAAGAAGCCCTCGTAGCCCTCGGTGTGCTCCGGGCGCTCGGCGGGCGGCAGCATGCCCGCGAACTCCATGGCGATGAGATTGGCGTTCTTCATGCGGTTCTTGGCGCTGCCGGGGTGGACGCTCCGGCCGTGGACGGTCACCCGGCCCGCCGCGGCGTTGAAGTTCTCAAAGGCGATCTCCCCCAGCGCGCCGCCGTCCACGGTGTAGGCGAAGTCCGCGCCGAAGCCCTTCACGTCGAAGCGGTCCGCGCCCCGACCGATCTCCTCGTCCGGGGTGAAGCCCACACAGATTTTGCCGTGCCGCATGGACGGGTCCGCCAGCACGCGCTCGCAGGCGGTCATGATCTCGGCCACGCCCGCCTTGTCGTCCGCGCCCAGCAGCGTGCGCCCGTCCGTGACCATCAGCGACTTGCCCGCCGCCAGCGCCACCTCCGGGAACACCGCCGGGTCCAGCACGTCCCCGCTGTCCAGCGTCAGCGGCCCGCCGTCGTAGCCCTCCACGATCCGCGCGCGCATCGGCCCGCAGGGCGCCGCGGGGGACACGTCCATGTGGGCGATCAGCCCGATGGCCGGCAGCCCCGGCGCGTTCTCCGGGATGCTCCCGTAGACGTAGCCGTTCTCGTCCACCCGCGCGTCCGCGATGCCCAGCGCGCGCAGCTCCTCCACCAGCGCCCGAGCCAGCACCAGCTGGTTCGGCGTGGAGGGGCAGGTCTCGCTTGCCTCGTCGGAGGCGGTCTCGTATTGGATGTATTTCAACAGGCGTTTATAGGCGCGCATAGGTTCATTCCTCCGTCCTTGTCTGCACATATCGCTCCACCGCTTCGATGACCTGCCGCGCCTTTTCAAACTGCTTCGCGGCGTCATCCCGCGCCACCAGGAAGAAGTCGTCGTAGTCGGCCTTCTCCCGCAGCCGGTAGCTGGAGTCGATCAGCTTGGATATTTCCCGGTCAAAGACGCCCGTCTTGACATAGTTGCGGTTGAAAAACGCGATGATGCCGCTGTGCTTTCCCGAATCAAAATGATCCAGGGCGGTGACGCTTCTCAGGGCGTGAAAGATGGCGTAATAGGATCGGTTGACCGATGCCCGATACCTGCCATGCGCCAGATTGTCCCCGGCGGTTTCCAGGTCCTCCCTGGCCCGCGCCAGCCGGTAGCGCGCCAGATCGGTCACGCTGCCTTCCATAGCACGATCCCTTCCCTGTCGACATTCTGATAAAAGGGCGTGACCTCCCGCCACTTCATGTAGGTCGACTGGTCGATGTCCACGATGGAGAGGACGCAGTCATACTTCAGGTTCAGATCGACGGTGAGGTCGGAGAGCTGCTCCTCCTGCCGGGGCGTCAGGCGGTGGTTCAGAAACAGCGCGATGTCGATATCGGAATCCGGCTCCGCCGTGCCCCGCGCCGTGGAACCGTACAGCACGATCCGCGCCGCCTGTCCCGGCAGGATCGCCAGCAGGCCGCGCACCAGTTCGTCATATATCACATTCTTCATCCGTCTCACCTCCCGGAACAGGCGTAAACAGTGGTCTATTTCCCTTCCGCCCGGCATTTCCTCATCTTCCCAGCATCGCCGCGCCGATGATGCCGGCGTCGTTGGTGAGCTGGGCGAGCTCGATGCGGGCGCAGGGCATGGACTTGAAGAAGACGTATTTGGGCAGGGCGGCGCGGACGGCGTTGAGCAGGAACTCGCCGGAGTGGGAGACGCCGCCGCCGAGGACGATGACCTCGGGGTCGTAGACGTTGATGAGGTTGGAGATGCCCACGGCCAGGTGGTGGATGTACCACCTGAAGATCCCGGCGCAGTCGTCGTCGCCGGCCTTGGCCAGGTCGATGACGTGCTTGGCGGTGATCTTCATGATGTCGCCCTCCACGGCCTGCATCAGGGCGCAGTCGGGCTTGTCGGCGCAGAGCCTGCGGCCCTCGCGGATCAGGGCGGTGGCGCTGGCGTAGCGCTCCCAGCAGCCCCGCTTGCCGCAGGTGCACAGCTCGCCGCCGTCCACGGTGACCATGTGGCCGATCTCGGTGGCCACGCCGTGAGCGCCGGAGAACACCCTGCCGTTGATGACCACGCCGCCGCCCACGCCGGTGCCCAGGGTGACGAACACGCTGTCCCTGCAGCCCGCCGAGACGCCCTTGACGGACTCGGCCAGCCCGGCCACGGTGGCGTCGTTGTCCACGAAGACGGGCACGTCGGTGTACTTCTTCATCTCCTCGATGATGGGCACGTCGTGCCAGGCCAGGTTGGTGCAGAAGGGGACCACGCCGGAGCGCTGGTCCATGATGCCGGGGATGCCGATGCCGATGGCCTTGACGTCCTCCATGGTGTAACCCGCCTTCTTCACCGCGGAGATGCCCAGCTCGGCGATGTCCTGGATCACCGCGCCATAGCCGCGCTCCACCCCGGTGGGGCAGGCATGCTTGAACAGTATGTTGCCGTCCGCGTCCACGGCGCCCGCCTTGATGGACATGCCGCCGACGTCGATGCCGATGTAGATCATGTGAATCTGTCCTTTCTTGTCTGCTTATGCTATGGAAAACGGCGGAAGGGCTCCCCCGTCTCCCCTTATGTTCAGGTCAGTCCTCCTCCGCCTGCCGCATGGCCCGCTCCATGTGCCTGCGGGTCAGCTCATTGGCGGCGTTGTAGCCCATCTGCTTGAGGCGGAGGTTGCGGGCGGCGACCTCCAGCACCACGGCCATGTTGCGGCCGGGGTGGATGGGCAGGAGGAGATAGGGAACCTGTACGCCGAGGATGTCGGTGTAGTTGTCGTTCATGCCGAGGCGGTCGTACTCCTTGCCGGCCTGCCACATCTCCAGATGGATGACCATGTCGATGGACTTGGAGTGCAGTATGGAGCCCACGCCGTACATGGTGGAGATGTCGATGATGCCCACGCCGCGGATCTCCATGAAGTGGCGCACCAGCTCGGGCGACTCGCCGATGAGCTGCTTTTCGTCCACGCGGCGGATGTCCACCACGTCGTCGGCCACCAGCTGGTGGCCCCGCTTGATCAGCTCCAGCGCGGCCTCGCTCTTGCCCACGCCGCTGTTGCCGGTGATCAGCAGGCCCGTGCCGAACACGTTCACCAGCACGCCGTGGCGGGTCTCCCGGGGGGCCAGGGCGTTGCGCAGATAGGCGATGATGTCCAGCTCGAACTGCACCGTCTCCTTGGTGGTGGAGTAGATGGGCACGTGGTGGGCGGCGGCCATGATGAGCATGTCGTCATAGCAGGGATAGCCCCGGCAGATGATGACGCAGGGCAGCGGGTAGCTGAAGTACTTCGCCAGCCGCTCCCGCCGGACGTCCTCATGGAGGGAGGACAGGTAGGTCATCTCCACCTTGCCCAGCAGCTGGGGCCGCTCGTAGGCGAAGAAGTCCCAGTACCCGGCGAACTGTATGCCGGGACGGGTGGTGTTGCTGACCTCGATGGGCAGGGTCTTTGAGTCCACCGACAGCACGCGGGTCAGGCCCAGCGCTTTGACAAATTCAGCCTCGTTGATCATTTGGCCTTCATTCCTCCGATCCATCCTTTATCCAGGTATTCCTCGATGACCTGGGCCACGCCGTCCTCCAGATTGGAGGGGGCGATGCGGTCTGCCACGGCCTTCGCCTCGGGGCAGCCGTTTTCCATGCACACGCCGGTGCCCGCGGCCTTGAGCATCTCCACGTCGTTCTGGCCGTCGCCGAAGGCCATCACCTCGTCGCGCTCGATGCCGAAGTGCCGGGCAAGCCTCAACAGCGCCGCGCCCTTGTTGACGCCCTCCGGGGACATCTCCACGTAGTGGGGCCGGGACTTGGCGAAGCTGGCCCCGGTGGGGAAGGCCGCCTCCAGCATGGCCTTGGCCTTATCCGCGCCCTCCGGCGTGTCGATGAGCAGCAGCTTCTGCATGCCCGAGGGGTGCGCCTCCATCCACTGCACCATGGGCATGTTCACCGGGATGGGGTCCACCTTGATGGACCAGGCGTACTTCTTCGTCGCCTCGGTGATCCGCGGGCAGTAGTAATTCTTGCCCGGATAGACCTGGAGATAGTAGCCCGCGTCCTCGCACAGCCTGGCGATGGCCAGCGCGGTCTCGTAGGGCAGCTGGTCGGCGAAGATGGTCTCGCCGGTGTTGTGGTCGTAGGCCATGGCCCCGTTGTACAAAAGCATCGGCGCGTTGACCTCCAGCCGCTTCGCCAGCGGCAGCATGGCCTCCAGCATCCGCCCGCTGCTCAAAACGATGCCGCAGCCAACGGCCATCGCCGCGTGCAGCGCCTTCACCACCCGCCCGTTCACGTCGCTGTTGGCGTTCAACAGCGTATCGTCCAGATCCGAAGCGATCAACCGTATCATGTTTCCCCCACATCCCTTGTGTAAATAATTCTCCATCTATTTTAACCCATTTTGGCCGATGATGCAATGGGGCGGGATGGGGAGGGGAAAATATTGTGGGAATTTTAGGGAGTAGGGAGTAGGCAGTAGGGAGTAGGGGAGAACGGCAAATGAGCCGCATTCTAATGAAATGAAGTATCTATTCAGTTCTGCTGTGATAAGTGGAGATTGTCCGAGGCAACGGGGAACGACCTCTCAGTCACCGACTTCGTCGGCGACAGCTCCC
>CADCAS010000010.1:0-36705 GCA_902799465.1 uncultured Eubacteriales bacterium | reverse complement strand
GGGAGCTGTCAGCCGTTAGGCTGACTGAGAGGTCGTCCCCCGCAGCCTGCCAAATCTCTGTTTGTCACAGGACTGAACAGTTACGAAATGAAAAACGTTCAAGCATCCCCAGCCTCTCAAAAACGCGACGTTTTCAATAGGAGTCTGAGGCTCTGCCGTAACTCTCCCTACTCCCTACTGCCTACTCCCTACTCCCTGAATTTGTCGGGCCTTGCCCGACAAATTCCCTACCCAATCAGCTCCATCAGCTCCTCGCGGCTGAGGGACATGAGGCTCTCGCCCTCGCCGGTGATGATGGACTCGGCCAGGTCGCGCTTGGCCTCCTGGAGCCGGACGATCTTTTCCTCGATGGTCTCGGCGGCGATGAGGCGAATGACGGTGACCTGCCGGGTCTGGCCGATGCGGTGGGCGCGGTCGGTGGCCTGGTTCTGGACGGCCAGGTTCCACCAGGGATCGTAGTGAATCACCAGGTCCGCGCCGGTGAGGTTCAGGCCCGTGCCGCCGGCCTTCAATGAGATCAGGAACACCGGGGTGTCCCCGCCGTTGAAGGCATTGACCAGATTGAGGCGCTCCTGCTTGGGGGTCGCGCCGGTGATGGTGTAGAAGGGGATGCCCGCGGCCTTCAGGTCGTCGGCCAGCAGGGAGAGCATGGAGGTGAACTGGGAGAACAGCAGCATGCGGTGGCCCCCGTCGATGGCGTTCTGGATCAGCTCCAGGCAGGCAGCCCGCTTGGCGCTGGAGCCGTGGTAGTCCTCGAACAGCAGCGACGGGTCGCAGCACAGCTGCCGCAGGCGGGTGATCTCCGCCAGCACCCGCAGCTTATCCTTGGCGGTGTCGGAGGTTTCCTCCAGCAGCTGGCGCATGCGCACCACCTGGGCGTCGTAGAGGCGGCGCTGGTCGGATTCCATGGCGAAGGAGCGGGCCTCCTCCAGCTTCTCGGGCAGGTCCTTGAGCACATCCTCCTTCCTGCGCCGCAGGATGAAGGGCTCGGTCATGCGGGCCAGCTTCGCGGTGGCCTCGGCGTCCTTCTGCTTCATGATGGGAGTCTCGAACCGGGCGGCGAACTCCCGGGCAGAGTAGAGGAAGCCGGGCATCAGGAAGTCGAAGATGCTCCACAGCTCCGACAGCCGGTTCTCGATGGGCGTGCCTGTCAGGGCGAAGCGCTGCTCCGCCGAGAGCACCCGCACCGCCTTGGACACCGCCGCGGTGGCGTTCTTCACGTACTGGGCCTCGTCCAGTGCCACGGTGGAGAAGGTCACGCCCTCGTAGAGGGTGATGTCCCGCTTGAGCAGGTCGTAGGAGGTGATGTAGAGGTCCGCCGGGTCGTCGCCCTTGAGGGCGGCGATCAGCTTCTTGCGCCGGGGCAGGTTGCCGTCCAGGGTCTCCACGGTCATGTCCGGGGTAAACCTGCGGCATTCCTCCCGCCAGTTGTACACCAGCGAGGCGGGGCACACCACCAGCGCGGGCCTGGTCTCGCCCGCCGCCTTCCGGGCCTGCAAAAAGGCCAGCAGCTCCACGGTCTTGCCCAGGCCCATCTCGTCGGCCAGTATGCCGCCGAAGCCCGCCTGGGCCAGCGTGGACAGCCAGCGGAAGCCGTAGACCTGATAGGGCCGCAGCACGTCGGAGAGGCCCTCGGAGACCTCGAAGTCGGAGTCCTTGATGGTCTGGAAGGTGCGCACCAGGGCCTTGAACTGCCTGTCGCGGGAAGCGGCCACGGCGTCGTGGGCCTCCAGCAGCCTGTCCACGTACAGCGCCCGGTACTTGGGCACCTGCGCGCCCTCCAGAATCAGCTTGTCCAGCGGCACGTCCATGGCCGCCACGGTGGCCTCCAGCGCGTCCAGGGCCTCGGTCTGCCGCAGGTCCACGAAATCGCCGTCCCTCAGCCGGTGCCAGCGCTTCCTGCGGTGATAGCTGTCCAGCAGCTCCAGCAGCTCCTCGTGGGAGATGTCCTTCGTCTGGACGGCCAAATCCAGCAGGCCGCCCTCCACCCGCAGGGACAGCTTCGGCTGGGGCGCGGGGCGCAGCTTCACCCGCCCGAAGGCGTCGCTGACACGCACCGTGCCGTAGGCAGACAGCGCGGGCAGGGTCTCGGTGAGGGCCATGGCCAGGCTGTCCTCGTCGGCCTTCGTCCAGTAGCGCATGGCGGCGGCGTCCTTCCGGATGAAGCACGCCCGCACCGCCGACTCCACCCGGCGCTCCTGGGCGATGTCCCGCTCGCGCCGGTCCGCGGCGTCGGCGATGAAGCCCAGCGCCGACCGCCGATCGCCGTAGGTCACCTCGGCCCGGCAGGTGAGGTTGTCGCCCTCCAGGTCTACGTAGAAGTCGAACTCCGGCTCCGGGGGCAGCAGGTGCTCCAGCTGGTCGCTGACCCCGTCGATGACCTCCACCTCCCCGGCCTCGCGGAGCCTGGGCAGCAGCCGGTGGAAGAACTCGGGGAAGTTCTTCACGCCGATGACGCCGCTGAAGGTGCCGTCCTCCTCGCCCAGGGCGTGGAACACCCGCAGCAGGCCCAGCTCCCCGTCGGACACCCGGCCGAAGCACTCCCGGTCCAGCACGTACCGGTGCAGACTGCCCTGCAAAAGCCGGGACATCTCGCCGGTGACCTTCACGCCCACGGGCTTCTCCTTGCGCTTCACCAGCTCCAGCCGCACGGTGGCCCTGGGCCGCGCCTCGCCCACGCGGACCGCGCAGACCTCGTTGCGCGCGCCGTACTGGTACAGCAGCTCGCCGCCCTCGCACAGCTCGTAGACCTGGTCCAGGTCGCTCTCCTCCAGCGGGATGCCGTCCCCCGCGGACATGTGGTAGCCGTAATAGCCCCGGTCCAGCTTGGCGTTGGTGCTCCGGACGCCCCGCACCCGGCTGGCAATGAGCTTGTACCACCGCTCGGAATCCTCGGTGAAGGCGGATTCGGCGAAGTTCACGGTCAGGCTCTTGCCCAGGGTGAGCACCTCCTTCTCCTCCACGGCGTTTACCAGCCTCTGTAAGCCCCGCACCACGTAGCGCCTGCCTGTGCCCACGCCGATGTCGAAGCCCAGCTTCAGCGACTGCACGAAGTTGTTCTCCCGGAGGATGCGGGGCACCAGGACGACCTCCCGGCGGCGGGGGTCCTGGGGCTGTCCCACGGCGGCGGGAACGGCGGCTTCGGTCTCCTCGGAGAGCAGCGCCAGCAGCCGGTCGCCGCTCTGGTCCGTCTCGTCGCCGGGGTCCTCCGTCAGGATCACGTCGCGCATATACTGCCACAGCGCATAGGTGTGGCGGCACAGGGTCCCGCCCGGCCGGCTGTCCCGCCGGTACCAGGTGTCGTCTCTGAAGACGGTGCCGCCGCAATTGCAATTGAGCTTTTCCAGCTTGTTCCGGGTCATCTGGATGGTGGCGCTGTAGTCCTCGAAGCGGCCGATGCCCTCCAGCCGCTGCTGCCCGTCGTAGCCGTACACGACCCGGCAGCTCATCGAGTTCCCTTCCTCCGCTAGCTGCTCGGCCTGCTTCAGCTCGTACCCGTTGACGGTGATATCGGTGTCGGACATGGCGTTTGGATTGAAGCAGGGCGCGCCCCCCTTGGGATGGACCGCGCTGAACAGCTCCGAGGTGCGGTAGACCTGCCTTTGCAGCCGCGCCTTCTCGCGCGCCTGCGCCTCCTCCTTTAGCCGCTCCGCATGCTCAGCCTCGGTCTCCTCGATGACGAAGGGCCCGGACACCGCCTCCCAGTGCATCAGCAAATTCGCCAGGTGCCGGCAGCGCATACCGTTGCTGCCCTGGGAACAGGTGCAGCTGTAGTAATGGGAATAATGGTAGGCGTTTCGGGCGCCTACGTGGGTGAGCAGGTCGGTCCAGCGGGGATAGCGCTTGAAATCGGCGTAGCCTCGGGGAACGCGGGCCCACACCCTGAAGTGGTTTGGCGTCTCCGCGCTGGCCTCGCGTCCGTCCTCGCTGATCTGAAAATCCTTCAGCTTTCCCATGCGCTCGTCCTGCATCCCCTGCAAAACGGCGTTGCTCGTGAAATACTCGCGCCACTTCCATTCGAGCCGCGCTCCCTTGTCGTCCATGCCTGAAACATCCTTTCGAAGATCGTGGGGTAAACAGGCATTAGAGCGTGTTTCTAAAGTCGCCAAGACCCCGCCGATGCCTGATGTCTTATTTCCTTCCATCATACCCTTTTTTTTACAAAACGTCAAGCCGGGCGGTGGGAATTGTTCAGCTTCACTAAACTTTTGGTCGCATGATTTAACTACGCACAACTTTAACGGGAAGTGGGGCGAAAGTATATTGACATGGAAGCGGAATGATGGTTTAATATAATTCAATCAAAAGTTTAGTAATCTTAAACCCGCGGGGTTTGGAGGTAGCGGCGTGAAGATCGGTGACAAGATACGCAGGCTGCGCTTGCAGCGGGGACTGACCCAGGAGGAGCTGGCGGACCGCTGCGAGCTGTCGAAGAGCTTCATCTCCCTGCTGGAGCGGGACCTGACCTCGCCCTCTCTGGACACCCTGTCCGACCTGCTGGAATCCCTGGGCAGCGACCTGCCCACTTTTTTCGCCAAGGGCGACGAGAAGCTGGTGTTCGGCGCGGAGGATATCTTCGTCAAGGAGGACCCTGAGGGCCTGAAGGGCATGATCCGCTGGCTGATCCCCTCGGCGCAGAAGAACCAGATGGAGCCCATACTGGTGGAGATGGCCCCCGGCGGCGAGACCGACGAGGACGACCCCCACGAGGGCGAGGAGTTCGGCTACGTGCTCTCCGGCACCATCCGCATTGTGCTGGGCGACCGCACCGAGCGCGTGCGGCGCGACGAGAGCTTCTACTTCCGCCCCACCGCCCCCCACAAGCTGGTCAACGCCGGCAAGGGCCCGTGCCGGGTGCTGTGGGTCTCCACACCACCTTCATTTTAATTGGGAATTGGAAATGGGGAATTGGGAATTGGGGTTGGCGGATGTCGCGAACCCCGCGGCGCAGCCAATGTTAAACCAACTATCCTCGGAGAGGGAGCCTGGACGGGGCCCCAAAAGCCTCCCTCTTTGAGGGAGGTGGCCCGCGAAGCGGGTCGGAAGGAGTCAACGACTGAACAGTTACACCGAAACAATACGTAGGACCTGGCGGGCGACGCTCCAACGTCCCTCCACAGCCAAGCCATTCATAATTCCCAATTTCCAATTCCCAATTCCCAATTCTCTCCGTCTTACCGTGGTTGTTTAAGCGATCCGAACCATACCGACAAAACGCAGGAGTTGTAGCCCATGATCCAGGATACCCGCCTGATCGAGATCAAAGGGGTCTCGAAGAGCTTTGGCGATACGCAGGTATTGCACGAAATGAATCTGTATATCCGCAAGCGCGAGTTTGTGACGCTGCTGGGCCCCTCGGGCTGCGGCAAGACCACGCTTTTGCGCATCCTGGGCGGGTTTGAGATGCCCACCACCGGCGAGGTGCTGTTTAAGGGCAAGGACATGACGGGCATTCCCCCCTACAAGCGCCGCATCAACACGGTGTTCCAGAAGTACGCGCTGTTCAACCACCTGAACGTGTACGACAACATCGCCTTCGGGCTGAACCTGAAAAAGCCCGAGCAGCTGGGCTGCGGCAGCCGGGCGGAGATGAAGGCGGAGATCGCGCGGCGGGTGACGCGGATGCTGAAGCTGGTGAAGATGGAGGGCTACGAGAAGCGCTCCACCAACGCGCTGTCCGGCGGCCAACAGCAGCGCATCGCCATCGCCCGGGCGCTGGTGAACGAGCCCGAGGTGCTGCTGCTGGACGAGCCGCTGGGCGCGCTGGATCTCAAGCTGCGCAAGGAGATGCAGCTGGAGCTGAAGGCCATGCAGCAGCAGCTGGGCATCACCTTCATCTACGTCACCCACGATCAGGAGGAAGCCCTGACCATGTCGGACACCATCGTGGTCATGAACGGGGGCCGCATCCAGCAGATCGGCGACCCCAAGGGCATCTACGACGAGCCGAAGAACGCCTTCGTGGCGGACTTCATCGGCGAGAGCAACATCATCGACGGCGTCATGCTGGAGGACGACCTGGTGAAGTTCTCCGACACCGAGTTCCAGTGCGTGGACGAGGGCTTCGCCACCAACGAGCCGGTGGACGTGGTCATCCGTCCCGAGGACATCATGATCGTGGGCGAGGACGTGGGCATGCTCACCGGCGTGGTGGAGAGCGTCATCTTCAAGGGCGTCCACTACGAGATGATGATCCGGTCCGGGGATTACCGCTGGAAGGTCCAGTCCACCACCATGCAGCCCGCGGGCACCCGCGTGGGCATGACCATCGTGCCCTACAACATCCACATCATGCACAAGCTGCCGAAGGAGGCGTAGCCCATGAAGCGTTCCTGGTATGCCACGCCCTACGCGCTGTGGATGCTGCTGTTCGCGGTGGTGCCGCTGGTGTTCGTGCTGTGGTACGCCTTCACCACCCCGGACGGCGCGTTCACGCTGTCCAACTTCGCCGAGTTCTCCAAGCCCCGCTACGCCGCCGTCATCATCCGCAGCCTCAAGCTGGCGGTGTACTGCACGGCGCTGTGCCTGCTCATCGGCTATCCCACCGCCTGGTTCCTGGCGGGGCGGGGACTGAACCGCACCCAGTCGCTGGTGGTGCTGATCCTGCTGCCCATGTGGATGAATCTGCTGCTGCGCACCTACGCCATGATGACCCTGCTGGACGACAACGGCGTGATCAACTCCGCGCTGGCCGCGCTGCACCTGGGTCAGATCAAATTCATCGGCACCGAGGGCGCGGTGCTGATGGGCCTGGTGTACAACTACCTGCCCTTCATGGTGCTGCCCATCTACACGGTGCTCAAGAAGATGGACTGGTCCGTCATCGAGGCCGCCGAGGATCTGGGCGCGAACCCGCTGCGGGTGATGTCCCGCGTGGTGCTGCCCATGAGCGTGCCGGGGATCGTGTCCGGCGTGACGATGGTGTTCATGCCCGCGGTGACCTCCTTCGCCATCTCCACGCTGCTGTCAAACGGCAAGCTGCGCCTGGCCGGCGACCTGATCGACTACATCTTCAACCAGTCCTCCAACCCCAACCGCTGGAACATCGGCAGCTCCTTCTCGCTGATGATGCTGGTGCTGATCCTGATCTCCATCGGCTTTCTGCGCAAGGTGGACCCGGATAACCAGGGAGGTGGTCTCTGGTGAGCGTCAAGCGCGGTTCCCGGATCTTCCGGGCGGTCTGGATGGCGCTGGTGCTGGTCTTTCTGTACGCGCCCATCCTGGTGATGATCGGGCTGTCCTTCAACGCCTCGGTGTCCCGCTCCCAGTGGGCGGGCTTCACCCTCCGGTGGTACGGCGAGCTGTTCCGCGATCCCGTGATCCTGGGCGCGCTGGAGACCACCCTTGAGGTGGCCGTCATCGCCACCATCGCCTCCACCATCATCGGCACGCTGGGCGTCATCGGCATGCACGCCATGAAAAAGGGCATGGCGGATCTGCTGATCAACGTGTCCTACCTGCCCATGACCACCCCGGACATCGTCACCGGCGTGTCGCTGATGCTGATGTTCCTGTTCGCAAAGGTGCCGCTGGGCAAGTGGACCATGATTATGGCCCACATCGCCTTCGACATCCCCTACGTGCTGTTCTCGGTGATGCCCAAGCTCAGGCAGATGAACCCCAACCTCTACGAGGCCGCGCTGGATCTGGGCTGCCACCCGATGAAGGCGCTGTACAAGGTCATCATTCCCGAGATCACCCCCGGCATCTTCACCGGTGCGATGCTGGCCTTCACCATGTCGCTGGACGACTTCGTCATCTCCTACTTCACCTCCTCCGACATGTACCCCAACCTGTCCCGCATCGTCTATTCCTCCACCAAGCTGGGCGTCAAGCCCACCATGTACGCCCTGTCCACCCTGATGTTCGTCAGCATACTGCTCTTGCTGATCCTCATCAACCGTCGGACGAAGCTGGAGGAGCTGAGCTGACCCCGCACGCATCGCCCCCGGGCGATCGCATATAATCCCATTCACGAAAGGATGCTGCAAATGAAAAAGCTCGCCATCATGCTGCTGGTCGCCATCATGACCTGCGCCATCGCCGTCGCCGCCTGCGCCGAGGGAGACAAGCCCTTCGCCGGGACCGAGATCACCGTCTACAACTGGTACGACTACATCGACCTCGAGGTGCTGGACATCTTCGAGCAGGAGACGGGCATCCACGTGAACTACGTCAACTTCTCCCAGAACGAGGACATGTACACCCGCGTGTCCACCGGCGCGGGCAGCTACGACGTGATCATCCCCTCCGAATACATGATCGAGCGCCTGATGAAGGAGGACCTGCTGGAGGAGCTGGACCTGAACAACATCCCCAATCTGGAGAACGTGCTGCCCAGCCTGCGCGATCCCAGCTACGATCCCGGCAACGCCCACTCCATCCCCTACATGTGGGGCACCCTGGGCATCCTCTACAACACCGACATGGTGACCGAGCCCATCACCAGCTGGAACGCCCTGCTGGATGAGCGCTACGCCGGCAGCATCTTCATGATGGACTCCGTGCGCGACACCCTGGGCCTGGCGCTGAAGGTGCTGGGCTACAGCATGAACAGCCGCGACGAGGGCGAGCTCGCCCAGGCCGGCGAGTGGCTGCTGAACCAGAAGGACGCGGGCCTGGTGGCCGGCTACATCCTGGATCAGGCCAAGGACAAGATGGTCGCCAACGAGGCCGCCATGGCCGTGATGTACTCCGGCGACGCCCTGTACGCCATGGAGAAGAACGACAAGCTGGCCTACGTCATCCCCGACGAGGGCTCCAACATCTGGGTGGACGGCATGTGCATCCCCAAGGGCGCCGCCAACAAGGCCGCCGCCGAGTGCTTCATCAACTTCATGTGCCGCCCCGACATCGCCCAGAAGAACATGGACTACATCTACTACTCCTCCCCCATCACCCAGGTCGTGGAAAACCTCAGCGAGGAGGAGCTCGCCTCCACCGCCATGAATCCCACCGAGGAGATGGTCGCCCGCTGCGAATACTACAACGACATCTCCGACGTCGCCTACCTGTATGACGATGTGTGGATGGATATCCTGATGTAACACGACCCCCAAAAAAGCATCCCCGGCCCGCTGCGGCCGGGGATGCTTTTTGGGGGCAGGGAGTAGGCCGACATATTCCGTTCAACATCCTGCGACGTCAGGTCGCGCAATAGCCCGAGCCGCTTCGCGTCCAATATCTTCTCGTACATGCGCTACCTCCAGGATGGGGTCTGGACCAGGCGCTCTTGAGGAATATTCAGCCGCCGCGCCATGAAGCTGCGCACCACGGGGCGAAGGTCCCGGCGCCGGATCACCGCGTCGGCGATCTGCTGTTCGGTGAACAGGTCGACCGTCCAGATATAGCCGCGCATGCCGCCCAGGTTCAGCAGCCGGGCGATGATATAGGGCGCGTTGCGGTCCCGGTCCAGCGCCTGCACGTCCGTATCCCAGAACAGCGGACGCATCTCCTCCAGCATGCGCCGAAAGGCCTCCTCCGAGGGTTGGAACGTCATCTCAGACCATCTCCTTTCACGAGAGCATTATACCAGAAATCACCGCCGCGGGCAACTCCGGGTTGGGCTTTAGCAAATAAGGCGTTGGGAGTTGAAAGTGGCGAGCGGGAACTTCAGTGAAAGCGCGTCAGCCCGCTATTCAACTGGTCACACTCCGCTCCCAACTCTCCACTCCGGGATGATACCACAGAGAAAGCGCCTCATAACACGCCTTCCCCCCTTATTCATAAAAATGCCTACATTGATGGTTGACACTGTAAATCCATATGTTATAATTTTAATTACAGGCATAATTATATAGGTAACTTTATCCAGGCCGCGCCCTTTTGGGGCGTGGAGAGGGGAATGCGAATATGCTGACATTGGACGGCCTGCGGGCCTACGGCGCAAATGTGGATGAAGGCATGGGGCGCTGCTTCAACAACGAGGCCTTCTATCTGCGCCTGGTGGGCATGGGCCTTGCCGACAAGAACTTTGACAAGCTGGACGAGGCCATCGCCGCGGGGGACGCCTCGGCGGCCTTTGAGGCGGCGCACGGGCTGAAGGGGGCCATCGGCAACCTGGCCCTGACGCCCATCTACACGCCCATCAGCGCCCTCACAGAGGCACTGCGGGGCAAGAATGAGATGGGCGACGTGAGCGCCCTGCACGCCCAGGTGAACGCGGCGCTGGCCGAGGCCAGGAAGCTCGTAGACTGACGCGCGGGCGGAAAGCGACGCCTCTTATTCGTATGTCGATTAGGGAAAACGATTTAGTAAGCGCGGGCAGGGGATGACTTCAATGGAGCACAGCGTAAGAATACAGATGATGGGGAGCTATCTGATCTTCATCGACGAGCAGCGCATCGAGAATCCGGTGACGCGCTCCCGTAAGGGGTCGGCTCTGATCGCGTTTTTGATCCTGCACAGGGGCCGCCAGGTGCCGAACCAGCGGCTGCTGCGGGAGCTGTGGTCCGAAAACGTGGTGACCAACCCGGAGAACGCGCTCAAGACCCTGGTCAGCCGCACGCGCGGCATGCTCAACCAGATGGCCCCGGGCCTGGGCGCGTGCGTGGTTTCGGACCGGGGCGCGTACCACTGGGAGAGCCGCGAGAACGTGCGCGTGGATCTGCTGGAGCTCATCGACCTGTTCGAGCAGATCGACAAGGCGCGAGACCCCAATACCAAGGGGGAGCTGTACAGCCAGCTGTTGCAGCTGTACAAGGGCGACCTCTACCAGACCGGCGCGCTGGAGGAGGAGGCGGCCTACGCCGAGCGCCTGCACCGGCAGTATCTGGACGCGGTGTACAATTACATAGAGCTGCTCCGGGAGACCGAGGCGTACAACGACATCAGCGCGGTCTGTCGCACAGCCCTGGAGGTGGACAACTTCGACGACCGCCTCCACATCGAGCTGATGAAGGCCATGGTCCAGCTCAACCGGGTCAGCGACGCCATGGCACAGTATCGCCACGCCGCCAACATCACCTACCGCTACCTGGGCGCGGAGCCCAGCGAGAACATGCGGGAGTTCTATGCCCAGCTGAACCGCTCCCGCCGCTCCCTGAAGTTCAACCTGGACGCCATCCGCAACGAGCTTCGCCAGTCCGCCAACGAGCGCGGCGCGTTCGTGTGCGACTACAACATGTTCAAGGAGATTTACAACCTGGAGATGCGCAATCTGGAGCGGCTGGGCACCACCATGTTCCTGGGCGTCATCATGATCGGCGACGCGGACGACAGCCAGGTGGACTACATCCGCCAGGACAACATCATGGCCGGGCTCATCGAGATCCTCCGGGTCAATCTGCGCAAGGGCGACATCATCACCCACTTCGCGCCCACCGTCGTGGCCCTGCTGCTGCCCACCGTCAACTACGATACCGGCTCCATGGTCATGGAGCGCATCCGCCAGCTCTTCTACAAGCGCTATCCCAACTCCAACATCCCCTTCCACCACCGCCTCGGCATGCTGGGCAAGGATACCTCCAGCGATATGTATGACGTGGAGGACGTTTGAGGGAAGAACGAGGGAAAAGGGAAAAACAGGCAAAAGGGAAAAGGGAAAAGGGAAAAGGGGAACGGCTGCCGCGCGCGCCGCAGGGGTGGTCGATGCGCAACCACAATGTTCCTTTACCCGAGACGGCGTCCGGCATATTCTCGCTTTTGGATACCGGCAGCATTGATGTGCTGTCGGTATATTTATACGTATAAGTGTATATTTATACTATCCAAGTGTTGTCGAATTTTGATGAAATTTGACATTTTCAGAGATATATTCTAAATTATGTCATTATTCTATCATCTGGATGTCAACTTTGACAACAAGTTGAAGACGGGGGTGGAATGTGGGTCGAAATGTGATGGGGATGCGGGGAAAAGTGGGGTACAGGCGTTGATTTTCATGCATTTTCGGGGCGAAAGCGGGCAATACGGGCGGTTTTTCGAGGATTTTTGACGCAAATGTGCCTTCTGACCCGGATTTGTCACGGTTGGGGAGATTGGGGAATCCGGGTTAAAATTGTGGCGAAAGCGGGTCCCAAAGCGGGGAATTGGTGGCGTATTTTATCGAATATATGAACAATATAATCAAAATATTTCAAGTTCAAATCATTTTGCAGGGAATATTGTTTTTGCATAATTATAGATGGTATAATCTACTTGCAATTTAACCACGGCGTCTGCGCGCGCCGCGGATCAGTCGAAAGCGATGTTCGATACGTCGGTCGAAATCGCAGAGAGAGGAGATTGACCATGAAAAAGACTGCCCTTTCCATCCTTGCCGTCGTGCTGCTGCTGACCCTGGTGTGCGGCACCGCCCTCGCGTCCACTGGCGACATCACCATCAAAGCCGCCAAGGCCTACGCTGACCCCGACTTCAAGTATTACATCGGCACCATCCCGAAGTACACCGCCGTTCAGGTGCGCGCCTACGGCAGCTACGCGGACGTGGTGGTCAACGGCGTCGAGTGCTATGTGAAGCCCTCCACCCTGACCCAGGGCGCGCATGACAACGACTACATCGGCAGCGCCACCGTGCCCAAGGGGACCAGGATCTACCAGCGTCCCAGCACCTCCGCGAAGTTCAGCACCGCCTCCAGGAACCGCACCGTGAAGGTGTACGCCGTGTCCCGCGGCTATGCCCTCATCCGCAACAAGAAGGGCATGTTCGGCTTCGTGAAGGCCGACGCGCTGAAGGGCCTGAAGGGCTGATGACCCGCATATGATGTAGCGCCTCGCCGTCCGGCGAGGCGCTTCAGCTGTCAAACGGAGAAGGAGTATCAAATCAATGCAGAAAAGAGAGAGCTTTGAGCGGCGGTTGGAGGCGCTGTCGGCCCGCATCCTGGACGACTACGGCAACGAGCGGGTCATCGACCGCCTGGAGATGTTCACCCAGCCCGACCGGCGCATCATCGAGGAGCTGATCGGCAAGCTCCAGCGCCTGGTCTTCCCGGGCTACTACCGGGACTACACCTACCGCATCTACAACCCGAAGAACAACCTGTCGGCGCTGATCGAGGACATCGCCTTCCATCTGAACCGGCAGATCGGCATCGCCCTGCGCGGCACCGAGCAGTATTCCCCCGCCGAGGCGGAGGCGCAGGCGGAGGACATCACCGCGGCGTTCCTGGAGCGGATACCCGCCATCCGCGACTACGTGGAGACGGACCTCCAGGCGGCCTACGACGGCGACCCCGCGGCCAAAAACAAGGCCGAGGTCATCATCGCCTACCCCGGCATCTTCGCCATCACCGTCAACCGGCTGGCCCACGCGCTGTACCAGCTGGACGTGCCGCTGATCCCCCGCATCATGACCGAGTACGCTCACAACCGCACCGGCATCGACATCCACCCCGGCGCGGAGATCGGCCGCTACTTCTTCATCGACCACGGCACCGGCATCGTCGTGGGCGAGACCACCGTCATCGGCGACTATGTGAAGCTCTATCAGGGCGTCACCCTGGGCGCGCTCTCCACCCGCGGCGGGCAGAAGCTCCGCGGCAAGCGCCGCCACCCCACCATCGAGGACAACGTGACCATCTACGCCGGCGCGTCCATCCTCGGCGGCGATACCATCATCGGCCACGACTCCGTCATCGGCTCCAACGTGTTCATCACCCACCCCATCGCCCCCGGCACCCGCGTCAGCATCAAAAGCCAGGAGCTGATCTACAAAAACGGCCAGGGCTACGTCCTCCAGCCCGATGTCCCCGGGGAGGAGTCGCCGTGGTTCTATATCATCTAATACTAAATTGCTTCTAAGACATGTACAAATGCGGAGCGTATTTTTTGTTCCGGCGACGCGGAGCGTAGAGAGGCGATGCCAAAGCATCGTTGACCGAAGCGACGCTAAGCCAGGACAAAAAAGACACCCGCAGATGTGTATGGATTGGATGCAATTTAGTATAGCGTCAAAGGCGCTTGTAATCCGGCAGCATATATGCTACAATGGGTGTGGGAAAGGATGTGATGGTCATGATGGTTTCTTCCGAGGTCATTGAGAAAATCGACCAGCTCGATTTCGCCAATATGCAGTCAGTCATTCGCTATATTGATTTCCTTCTCCACGAGCAGCGGAATGCTCCGCGCAAAACCCATGTACAGCTGGGCTGCCTGAAGGGCCACCTCAAATACATCTCGGATGACTTTGATGCGCCCATTGATGATTTTGAGGAGTATATGTGATGTATCTCATTGACACGCACGTCTTTATCTGGATGTTGTACCATCCGGAGATGCTGTCGGACGATGCCCTGGCTTTGATTTCAGACAGCGATCTTGCAATAAGCATAGCGACGCTGTGGGAGATGTCCATCAAAAAAACCAAGGGGCAGATCAGTTTTGATGAGACGATCCCTGAGTTGGCTGCGATATGTAAGCACGTTGACCGACGACAACGCCGCAATGGCGGATTCAGACAAGCATAATGTATGAATAATTTCTGCACAGATCCTAAGCGGCAGGGGATCGACATCCTGCCCATTACCCCGGCGCATTGTCAGAGGATACAGACCCTGCCGCTGTACCATAAGGACCCCTTCGACAGGATCATCATGGCCCAGTCGCTCGTGGAAGGCTGGCCGCTGGTCACCAGGGACGCCAATATATGGAATGGCTATCCAGAGGTCCATAAGGTCTGGTAGGCCCATAGAAGTACCGCCGACGCTCTTTTGAGCGTCGGCGGTATTCCTTTATGCCTATATCCTCTTGGACAGCGTCTCCGGGCTGACGGCGTAGAGGAGGGCGGTCTCGCGGGTGATGACGCCGGCGCGGCAGAGGCGCTGGAGCTCGGCGTCCATGGAGAGCATGCCCTGGCCGGCGCCGCCGAAGATGGCGTTGTCGATCTGGTGGGTGCGGCCATCGCGGATGAGGTTCTGGATGGCGGGGTTGACGGTCATGACCTCGAACACGGCCACCTGGCCGCCGTCCTTCTTGGGCACCAGGCGCTGGGAGACCACGGCGCGCAGCACCATGGAGACCTGCACGCGGATCTGGGCTTGCTGTTCGGCGGGGAAGGTGTCGAGTATGCGGTCCACGGTCTTGGCCGCGCCGGTGGTGTGCAGCGAGGACAGCAGCAGATGGCCGGTCTCCGCGGCGGTGATGGCGGTGCGGATGGTCTCCAGGTCGCGCATCTCGCCCAGCATGATGACGTTGGGCGCCTGGCGCAGGGAGGCGCGCAGGGCGCGGTCAAAGGTGGGCGCGTCGGAGGGCACCTCGCGCTGGCTGACCAGGGACTGCTTGTGGTTGTGAATGTACTCGATGGGGTCCTCGATGGTGACGATGTGACCGGAGCGCTCCCGGTTGATCTTGTCCACGATGCAGGCCATGGTGGTGGACTTGCCGCTGCCGGCGGGTCCGGTGACCAGTATCATGCCGTTGCGGAAGCGGGCCAGGTCCATCACCAGCTGGGGAATGCCCAGGCTGGCGGGGTCGGGCAGGCCGAAGGCCACCACGCGCAGGGTCGCGGCCATGGTGCCGCGCTGAAAGTAGGCGTTGCAGCGGAAGCGGCTGAGGGCGGGGATGGCGAAGGAGAAGTCGTCGTCGCCCTCGTCGCCCAGCTTGGAGATGTCGCGCCGGGCCAGCTCGTAGGCCTCCCGCACCAGCTGCTCGGTGCCCGCGGGCTTGACGATCTCGTCGGTCAGGGCCACCATGTCGCCCTTGACCTTGCAGGTGACCCTTGCGCCGGGGATGATGAACACGTCCGAGCCGTTCATATTGTAGGCTTTCGTCAGTATTTCCTTTAGTTCCATGTGTCCTCCGTCGTCGTGGCCGTCAGGCGGTGCTTCGTCCATGTGAAGCGGCTGCCTTCCCCTTTGGGATTCAGGGTCACGGCGCATTCCAGCGTGCGCACGCCGTCGGTCTCATCCCAGCTGATGACCCGGTCCGTCATCTGCATGTCGACGGGCAGGAATGCCCGCATGGCGGCGGCGTAGTCGTCGTCCGTCTCGGAGATGACGGCATAGCGGGCGGCGATGGCGTCCAGCGAGGCCAGCCGCCGCTCGGCGTTTTCATTCAGTTGATAGGTAGCCTGCACCACCTGGACGCTGCGATCCGACAGCTTGATGTCGCTGCGGGCGTTCATCAGCGCCAGTATGCCCAGCACGCTCATGCTCAATATGACCACGATCAGTATCAGCGAAGCCGCGCCGGGGCCGAAGGAGATCCTGCTCTGTCGGTTCATGCCTGCGCCTCCCTGTAGCGGGTGCAGGGGATGGCGAACAGCTCCTCGTCCTCAGGCCGCACCTGCTCGATATTGCGGTTGTGATAGAAGGCGCGCACCGTGCCCCTCCAGTAGCTGCCCGCCTCCGCGGGCTCCTCGCCGCCCTCCACGTAGAGCGTGAAGTCGCCGCTGGCGCGGGACCAGGCCCCGTGGTAGAGCTTGAATTCCATGGCCTCCAGCGCCTGATCGGGGTCCGCGGCGGCGTAGATCGTGTCCGCCACGTTCTGGGCCTCCGCCAGCGCCTGGGTCTCCACCGCCGCGCGCACGGTCATGTTCCGCGCGGCGACGAACACCCGCACCAGCACCGTGGCCGACAGCATGAAGAACAGCACCGCGATCAGTATCTCAACCAGCAGTACGTTCGATCTGTTTCTCTTGCCCATGTCGTGCTCCCATCCAATAGTTCAGAGTGAAGTGTGGGATATCGTGTTCATTCCCCCACGCACCTCAGCGCCACGCGGACCTCGGCGGGATCCCCGGCGGCGTCGGTCATCTTAACGGTCAGCAGCTCGCCGTCCATGCTGGCGTCGAAGCTGCCCGCGTCGCAGATCTCGGTGCCGTCGCCCAGATCGAAGGGGTTGGCCTCGTTGGTAAAATCCTCGTAGAGCCTGCCCTCGTAGGCGTACAGGCGGGTGACGTAGGTCTCCCCGTCAAAGGTCTCCCGCATGCAGAGTATGGGCGTGCCGTTGAAATCCTCGATGTCCAGCGTGCCCTGGCTGTCCTGGGCGCGCACCATGGAGCGCACGTAAGCGCTGAGCAGGCGCTTCTGGTTGTTCTGCTGGGAGTGATCCACCGTGGCGCGGTACATCTGCGCCCCCAGCAGCACCATCAGCGTGGACATCAGTGCGAAAAGCCCCAGCAGGACGAACACGAAGGCGCCCTGCATGCTGTGCTGACTCTTGGTATAGCTGCCGGCCACTACGCATCCGCCTCCACTTCCGTCACATAGATCTCGGGCACCACGTTCGCGCCGAAGGCGTCGTAGTACACCATGTAGCGCGATTCATCGTAGGCCAGCCCGTAGTTTTCCCGCAAATAGGTCAGATCCGTGGGATAGGTGCCCTCCACGGCGTAGCAGGTCAGGGCGGCGTTCTGCACCGCGTCGTATACGAACTGCGTCTGCGCGCCGCTGTTGGCGTTGTCCACCCGGGTCACCAGCATGAACACCCCCGCCAGCAACAGCGCCATCAGCAGGATGATCGCAATTTCCTTGCGATTGATCAAAGCCACGACCCCCTTCGTAGTCAATTGGGAATTGGAAACGGGGAGCGGGATTGGCGCGCTCCGGGCAGAGCCCCCCGCGCGCGGTCAGAACCCGATTCCCGATCCGGCATTGAGGTTACGTCGGGAGCGTATCAGAGCATCGAGGAGAGTATGCCGGCCATGGGCAGCATGACGGACAGCAGTATGGCGCCGATGACCACGGACAAAAGGGCGATCAGCGTGGGCTCGATGATGGTCACCAGCTGGGAGATGCCCGATTCCACCTGCTCCTCGTAGATGCCGGCGATCTTGGCCATGACCTGGTCCTCGCGGCCGGCGGCCACGCCCATGCGGATCATGCGGTTGTGCAGGCCCTCGAAGAGCTGGGACTTCTCCATGGCGTCGGCGAAGGACATGCCCGCTTCGAGGTTTTTATGGATGCCCGTGACCCGCTCCGAGGCCTCGGCGTCGGAGAGGATGGAGGGCATCAGCCGCAGCGCCTCGCCGGTGGGGAAGCCGCTCTGGAGCATCATGCTCAGCACGCTGGCCACGCGGGAGGAGGAGAGCTTCATGCTCAGATTGCGCACCGGGGGAAACAGCTTGCGCAGGAAGGCAAGCACGTCCTCGCGCAGGGAGGTCTTCATCAGTATGGCGATCACCAGCACCGACAGCACCACCAGGCCCACCAGCGCCAGCACCGCCCAGCCGATGGTGGAGCCCAGGTTCATCAGCGCGGAGCCGGACTTGGTCATCTCCATGCCCATGGAGTTGAGCACCCGCTGGAACACGGGCAGCACCTTCCAAAGCATGATCAGTATGATGAGCACCAGCATCACGCCCAGCACCAGCGGGTAGGTCACCGCGCTGACCACGGAGGTGCGGATGCGCTCCTCACGGCCGTAGTATTCCGACAGGCCGTTCATGACGCTCTCCAGCTGGCCGGTCTGCTCGCCGATGCCGGTCATCTCCACCAGGTACTGGGGCCAGCGCTCGTCCCGCTTCAGCGCTTCGTAGAGGGAGCCGGTCTCGTTGACCCCGCGGCTGACGTTTGCGTACCAGTCGGCGTATTCGGTGCCCTTGGTGGTCTCCGCCAGGGTTTCCATGCCGTCGTAGAGCGGCAGGCCCGCCGACAGAATCAGCGCAACCTGGCTGCAAAAGCTGGACAATTCCGCGGAAGTGATGCTCCGCTTACCCTTTCCGGCCATGTGTGAAAAACCTCCTCAGTCGTTATAGATCGCATCCTTGACGATTGTATGTCAGTACTCGCGCTCCGTGCTGTACTTCTTGGCGTTGATGGCCCCCACGGCGTTGGTGGGATCGAAGAACAGCTCCTGGCCGTTGATGACCACGGTGTTCCAGGCGTGGTAGTACTTGTCGGCGTAGCCGATGACCAGCTTGGCGGGCACGCCCTGCACCCGAAGCATGCAGGCGGTCACCGCGGCCAGGTCCTGGCAGATGCCCATGCGGTTCTCATAGCAGTAGTCGATGTCGGGCATGGTGCCCGGGGAGATGGTCTTGGCGCGGACGAAGTCGTAGGTGAACTCGCTGGCGATGAAGCCGCTGACGGCGTTGAAGACCTCCTGGGGAGACTTCCCGGCGCACAGCTCGTCCGATTTCTGGACCGCGGAGGTCCACAGCTCGTAATTGACATACTGATTGGGCACCAGATAGGCGGCGTATTCGTTGCTTAGCTGGACGTTCAGCTCCAGCTTGCCGCCGGAGGCGTATTTGTTGCCGGAGACGTTTTCAAAAAGCGCCACCTCGTAGGTCCCGGAGCCGCGCTGGAGGGGGAAGGCCTCGTATTCACCCTGGCTGTTCAGGTCGTAATTCAGCTGCCATTTGCCGTTGGTGATGCGGATCTTCAGTCCGTGGCTGGTGGGCTGGCCCGTCCGGACCATGATGTATCCCTTGTCGACATTGCTGGCGTCGATGACCAGGCTGCCGTCGGTGCGCACGTCATAGCCGGGCGATTCCGGCCACACCGCCTCCATCGACGACGCGCAGCCCGCGGCGCAGAACATGATCCACAGCCCCAGGAGCAATATCAGAGGAATCCCCAGCTTGAGGATGCCATTCTTAAACATAGTGAAAATACCTCCCATACCACTGCATGTTAAGTATAACACATTTTGCCAGACTTGACAACGCACTCACCCCCCTTTGTAGAAACTTTTTTCGGCGGCCGCGCGATTTAACACATTATTACTTATTTAACCGAATCGAATTAATGTATAATAGACTCACTTCATGTAAAGGGTGGAGGCGGCTCGTTCCCCGCGCCCGCCGTTCAATTCCAGATGCCTGAGAAGGGGTCGCTCATGATCGCTGTCGCGCTGTACGCCGAGGTCTATCTGATCTGTTTCATCGTCGTCGCCCTGCTGCTGCGCTGGGCGCGGCAGACCGATACGGATTCCACCCAGGAGCGGTGGCTCCGGCGGGTGTTCGCCTCCTTTATGTTCAGCTTTGGCGCAAACTTCCTGTTTACGCTCTTCAACGGCGCCCGGCTGCTGCCCGGGCTCTTCCCCTATGCCTCCTACATATTCAAAGCCCTGTATCACATCTCGCTGTGCGTGGGCGTCTATGCCTGGTGCGGCTATTCCGCCGCGCTGCGCCACGCGCCCATGTTCCAGTCCGTGCGCGCCCGCAGGCTTTCGCTGCTGTTTCTGGCGCCGCCGGTGGCGGGCATCCTCCTGAATTTCAAAACCCGCCTGCTGTTTGAGATCACCCCCGAGGGCGGCTACGTCCGCCACGCGCAGTTCCACGCCCAGATGCTCTACCTGGCCGCGGTGTCGCTGTTCTTCAGCGTGCCGCTGCTCAAACACATGGCCCGGGAGTTCGAGCCGACCCGCCGAGGCCATCTCAGGCTCACCGCCGCCTTCACGCTGTGCATACTGCTGGCCTGGGCGCTGTCCTTCGTGGGCGAGTCCATCCCGGTGATCTGCGTGGTGTTCATGCTGGAGCTATTGTGCCTGTACGTGGTCAACTCCAACCAGCAGATATCCATGGACAAGCTGACCCAGGTCAACAACCGCCAGAATCTGCTGAACTTCCTGGAGTACAAGCTGATCAACCACGAGGAATCGCTGTATCTGCTGATGCTCGACGTGGACTACTTCAAGGACATCAACGACACCTACGGTCACCTGGAGGGCGACGAGGCCCTGACCGAGGTGGCGGGCGTCCTCAAGCGCGCCTGCGCCGACTATCCCCGGCGGCCCTACATCGCCCGCTACGGCGGCGACGAGTTCATCATCCTGCTGGAGGGCAGCAGGGCCGACGCCGAGAGCCTGCGGGCCTCCATCCACCAGTCCATGACGGAGCTCACCCGCCGCCTGGGCAAGCCCTATGCCCTCACCCTCTCCATCGGCATCGGACGCTGGCACCCCGACATGGACGTCAAGGCCTTCATCGCCGCCGCCGACGCCGAGCTGTATGAGATCAAGCGGGCGAGGACAAAGCGGGGTTGAACCTCATCAGGCAGCAGACGCAACCGTCCACGCTGCCTGTTTTCTTTTCCCTGTTCATAATCAATTTACATGGCATATATATAATACGAAACAGGAATTTGTCGGGCAGCGCCGTACAAATTCAGGCATCAGGCAATAGGCATCAGGCATCAGTCGGGATGGCGGCACAGGCTATGATTTCTGCCACAGCCTTCGCATCCGCTATGACATTGTGACGATGAATGCAGTTGTGGCAAAGCGCCGAGAAAACGTATAAAGGATACGCCACAGCCCCACTCATGCCTGATGCCTATTGCCTGATGCCTTTTCATCCGCGTTCATCCATCGGGAGGCCCGTTATGTCCAAACTCTCCGTCAAAAAACCCTATACCGTCATCGTGGGCATACTGCTGGTGATCGTGCTGGGATACATCTCCTTCCAGCACATGTCCACCGACCTGCTGCCCAGCATGAACCTGCCCTACGTGGTGGTCTACACCCCCTATCCCGGCGCGACGCCGGAGCAGGTGGAGAGCGAGATCGTCCGACCCATGGAGGCCTCCTTCGCCACGCTGACGGACATCAAGAAGCTCACCTCCCAGTCCCGGGACAACGTGGGCGTGGTCATCATGCAGTTCAACGACGGGGCCAACATGGACACCGCGCTGATCGAGATCTCCTCCCGGCTGGACCAGCTCAAGGGCGAATTTGACGACGATGTGGGCGCGCCGGTGGCCATGAAGCTGAACCCCGACATGCTGCCGGTGGCGATCCTCTCCGTCAGCCGGGACGACATGGACATATTGCAGCTCTCCGACTACGTCAACGAAGAGCTGGTGCCCGGCTTCGAGGGCCTGAACGGCGTGGCCTCCGCCACCGCCAACGGCGTCATCGAGCAGGAGGTGGACGTGACCATCGAGCAGAGCCGCATCGACGTGGTCAATTCCGCCATACTGGCCGACGTGGACAAGGAGCTGGCCAAGGTGGAGGACGAGCTCAACGCGGCCCAGGCCAAGATCTCCGACGGCAAGCGGCAGCTGGCCCGGGGCAAGGAGGCGGCCTACGAGCAGCTGGCCCAGGCCGAGGCGGCGCTGGCCGAGGGGCAGAGCCAGATCGGTCCCGCCATCGAGCAGCTCACCGCCCAGCAGGCCGAGCTCACCGCCCAGCGGGAGCAGCTGGCCGCCAGCGTCACGCTGATGGAGGCCGCCATGAACATGACCGACGAGGAGCGCGCCGCCGTGCAGGCCGCCGCCACCCAGGTGGCCGAGCTGCGCCAGCAGCGGGAGGAGCTCCAGACCCGGCTGGCCGCCATGCAGGAGTCCGGGGACGACTCGGTGCTGCTGGAGGTACGCCGCCAGGCCCAGAACCAGCGGGACGAGCTGGCCAGCGTCCGGGACGGCCTGCAGACCTATCTCGACGACCTCGAGCTGATGGACGCCGACGCCCTCAACGCCGAGATCGACCGCCTGAATGCCGAGATCGAACAGGCCGAGAAGGACCTGCAGGAGAAGGAGGAGGCCCTGGCCCAGGCCGTGCGCAAGCGCGACGCGCTGAAGGACGAGGTGAACGACCTGACCGCCCGTCTGGCCGCAGGAGAGAAGGCCGACGCGGAGAATACCCCCGGCACGGACGCCACCCCCGCGCCCGACACCTCCGCCTCCCCCGCCGGGAGTCCCGAGGCCAGCCCGGACGCGAGCCCCAAAGCCAGTCCCGAGACCAATCCTGAGACCAGCCCCGAGGCCAGCCCCGGGACCAACCCCACGCCCAACAACGCCGGGGGCGTGATCGTCATCCCCCTGGAGAACAACGCGCCCGGAACGGGCGCGGAAGGCAGCCCCGACTCCACCGCTGATGAGAAGCGCGAGGAGGAGCAGGACGCCGGGACATCCGGCGAGAGCCAGTCCGACGAAAATCCCGGCACGGACCCCGCCGCGCCGCAGGCCGACCCCACCGACGGTCAGGGTGAGACCGTCCCCGCCCAGGCGCAGAGCGACGCGCCCGCCGAAAAGAAGGGCGAAGCCGACCCCGGGACGGAGAATGCCGCCGCCGCAAAGGAAGAAAACTCCACCGCCGATCAGGCAGAAAATGCCGCTCCCGAGAAGGAGGAGGTCCCCGCCGCCGATAATGCGGCGGATACCGCTCCTGTGAAGGAGGAAAGTACCTCCGCTGAAAGGAAAGCGGCTCCCGCCGCCGGGAAGGTGGAAAGTGCCGCCGCTGAGAAGGCGGAATCCTCCTCAGACGCCGGCCATGAGCAGACATCCGAGACCCACGCGGAGCCCCAGGCCCGCGAAGGCTCCGACGACGCGGGCAGCGCGGACGCGGTGACCGCGGCCCGCCCCGGCACGGCCTTCGCCGAGGAGGCCGACCCCGACGCGCTGGCATCCCGCCTGGAGGCCGCGAAGGCCGAGCTGGACGAGGCCAACGCCGACGTGTCCGAAAAGACCGCCGAGGCCGACGAGGCCCGCAAGGCGCTGAACAGGCTCAAGCTGACCCGCGAGGCCAAGCAGCGGGCGCTGGACACCCTGACCGACAACAGCAGCGACACCGCCAGCCGCGCGAAGGAGGCCCGGGCGGCCATCGCCGCGCTGGACGCGGAGCTGGCGAGCTACGACGAGCAGCTGGCCTCCGGGGAGGGCGGCGCCGCGCTGATGGCCCAGATGCTCACCGCGCTGGACGAGCAGCTGGACGCCCTGGACAGCCCCGAGGTGGAGCAGGCAACGACGCTGCTGACGGACCCCGAGGCGCTGAACACCCAGTACGCCCAGGCCAGCGAGGGCCTGGCCCAGATGGACGCGGGCATCGACCAGATGAACACCGCCGTGGACAAGCTCAGGCAGGGCATCATCCCCGGCGGCATGATCCCCGGCATGGACGAGGACACCAACCTGGCCGAGGCCGAGGCGCAGCTGGCCGCCGCCCGGGAGGAGATGGAATCCATGTTCTCCCAGGCGTCCTCCATGCTTTCCAAGGCGGAGAAGGAGCTGGCCAAGGCCCGCAAGGAATTCATGGAAAAGCGGGAGGAGGCCCTGGAGGAGGCGGGCATCGACGGCGTCATCACCGTGCAGATGGTGGCCCAGCTGCTGGGCGCGCAAAACCTGGCCATGCCCGCGGGCTATGTGAAGAAGGCCGACGGCGACCAGGTGCTGGTGCGCGTGGGCGACAAGTTCGGCTCCGTGGACGAGATGAAGCGGCTCAAGCTGTTTGACCTGGACCTGGACACCATCAAGGAGGTCCGTCTGATGGACGTGGCCACCGTGGAGCTCACCGACGACCGGGACGAGGTGTTCACCAAGTTGAACGGCCAGGACGGCATACTGCTGTCCCTGGAGAAGCAGTCCACCTTCTCCACCGCCGACGTATCCAAGACGGTGCTGAACTACGCCAGACAGCTCCAGGCGGAGCATCCGGAGCTGCACATCGTGGACCTGATGAACCAGGGCGAGTACATCGACATCGTGGTGGACTCGGTGCTGCAAAACCTGCTCTCCGGCGGCGGTCTGGCCATCCTGGTGCTGCTGCTGTTCCTGTTGGACTGGCGGCCCACGCTGACCGTGGCGTTCTCCATCCCCATCAGCGTGGTCATGGCCTTCGTGGCGATGTACTTTTCGGGCATCACGCTCAACGTGCTGTCCCTGTCCGGCCTGTCGCTGGGCATCGGCATGCTGGTGGACAACTCCATCGTCTCCATCGAGAACATCTACCGCCTCCACGACGAGGAGGGAGCGCCGCTGCTGCGCGCCTGCGTGGAGGGCGTGAAATCGGTGGCGGGGGCGCTGTTTTCATCCACGCTGACCACCATCTGTGTGTTCCTGCCCATCGTGTTCGTGCAGGGCATGGCGCGCGACCTGTTCTCCGACATGGGCCTGACCATCGCCTATTCCCTGCTGGCCAGCCTGCTGGTGGCCATGACGGTGGTGCCGATGATGTGCTCCTACCTGATGCGCCGCTCCAAGCCGAAGAAGCACCGCGTGTTCTCCAAATTGCAGGCCGCCTACGGGGCCATGCTCCGCGGCGCGCTGCGCGTAAAGCCGCTGGTGCTGCTGGCGGCGCTGGCGCTGCTGGCCTTCTCGGGCATGCAGGTGACGAAGATGGGCATCTCCTTCATGCCGGAGGTCAACTCCCGGCAGATGAGCGCCGAGCTCACCCCCGACAAGAACCTGTCCGGGGCCGACCAGAAGGCCCAGGCCAGCCAGATCATGACCGACATGCTGGAGATCAAGGGCATTGAGTCCATCGGCCTGATGGACGGCTCCGGCACGCTGCTGTCCACCGGCGGCGGCAGCGGCTATTCCTACTATATCATCGTGGACGAGGCGGCCGGGGTCAAAAACGTGGACATCGCCCGCCAGATCGACGACATCGGCAAGAAGTACGGCGCGGACCTCACCGCCCAGGCCAGCACCATGGACATCTCCATGCTGGCCGGCGACGGCATCTCCGTGGAGATCACCGGCGACGACATCGAGGTGCTCCAGAAGATCGCCGCCGACCTCGCCCAGCTCGCCCGGGACACCGAGGGGACCGTGGACGTGGACGACGGCCTGGAGGACGCCGTGCCGGAGCTGCGCCTGATAGTGAACAAGGAGCGCGCCATCGAGGACAACCTCACCGTGGCCCAGGTCTACCAGTTCATCGCCCAGAAGCTGATGGGCAAGACCGAGGTCTCCAAGGTCACCCTGGACGGCAAGGAGATGAAGATACAGCTCATCGAGGGCCGCAACAAGAACCTCCGTCCCGACGAGATCCGGGATCTGGAGATCGAGGTGGAGAAGGAGAACGAGGACGTGATGGTCCGGGTGGGCGACATCACCGACGTGCGCGACGCCTCCAGCCTGTCCACCATCAGCCGCGCCTCCCAGCGCCGCATGGTGACCGTGTCCTTCCAGGTGGCCGAGGGGTACTCCGCCAACCACGTCTCCGACGCCTTCGCCGAAAAGCTGAAGGCCTACGCCCTCCCCGACGGCTACAAGGCCGAGCTGGCCGGTGAGAACGAGACCGTCATGGACATCATGGAGGACCTGGTGTGGATGATCGTTGTGGCCGTGCTGCTGATCTTCCTCATCATGGTGGCGCAGTTCCAGTCCTTCAAGTCCCCCATCATCGTCATGTTCACCATCCCCCTGGCCTTCACCGGCGGCCTGATCGCGCTGCTCGTGACGAAGATGGACCTGTCCATCGTGGCCATGCTGGGCTTCCTGGTGCTGTCGGGCGTGGTGGTCAACAACGGCATCGTGTTCATCGACTGCGTCAACCAGCTGCGCATCGGCGGCATGGAGAAGCGCGAGGCCCTGGTGGAGGCCGGGCGACAGCGCCTGCGCCCGATACTGATGACCGCCATGACCACCATACTGGGCATGTCCACCATGGCCCTGGGCCACGGCACCGGCGCGGAGATGATGCAGCCCATGGCCGTAGTGTCCATCGGCGGCCTGACCTACGCCACGCTGATGACCCTGTTCGTGGTGCCCGTGCTCTACGACCTGTTCAACGGCAGGAACATGAAGGCCCGCGAGATCCAGATGATCCGGGAGGCCGCGGGCATGAACGGCGACGAGGTCATCTACGGCGACCCCGCCCCGGCAGCCCCCGCCAGCCCTGCGCCCGTCGTGCCCGTTGCGCCGGTTGAACCCGCCGCACCCGTTGTGCCCGCCGCGCCGACTGAACCCGTTGTGCCCACCAGGCCGCTGCGGACCGCCGCAGCGCCCGTCCTCGAGGCCGACGCCGTGGGAAACGCCATGCCCGTCGCGCCGTCCAGGGACCCCAGCGCCGCCACCACCGCGCAGTCCGATCCCTCCCCCGTCGCGCCGCCCGGTGACCCCAACGCCGCCGCAACCGCGCAGGTCGCGCCGTCCGGTGACCCCAACGCCTCCACGACCGCGCAGTCCGATCCCACGGCGTCACCCCCAGTCCCCGTATTTGCCCCCCGCGCCGAGCTGACCAGGCCCGCCGCCAAACCCATCACCGTCAGGATGAACAGGCCCAGCCTGAAGGAATAGCGGCGGATTTGCCCGGGCAGGGAATATGTGGTATAATGAGGAACTGTCGAGGAGAATTAGGAATTAGGAATTAGGAATTAGGAATTAAAAGTGGCTGCCGTACACACTGTATGTGCGGCTAATGTTCACCCGCCATGTACCGAAACTAAACGTACAGCATGGCGGGCGGCACATCGCCGCCCCTACGCAACCAAGCCATTCATAATTCCTAATTCCTAATTCCCAATTCCTAATTCCTAATTCAACAAGTCCCGATCAATCCCACGACCAACCATCTACAAAGAAAAACAACAACCAATCGAGGTGCCCATGCGAAGAACCCTTATACTGCTTATGCTGCTCTGCCTGCTGTGCGGGTGCTTTTGTCTGTCTGAAGAGGAGGAGGTCCAGCTGGACGCGCCGGTGGAGGAGATCATGGTGTCCCTGGGCGGCGAGGACGAGCCCGAGCCCACGGAGGTGCCCACGGTGCCGGACGACTACGGCGACGACGACTGGCGCGAGCGCGACTACATCATCCCCTACCCCGACGTGACCTCCGCGGAGATCCGCAACCAGCTCAAGCCCAGCAAGCGGGTCTATCCCGGCAAGCTGGTGTGGCCGCTGCCGGGAACGCCGGTGCTGGGGCACCTGACCTCCCACGTGGGCTGGCGCAACGCCGCCCGCATCCATTCCCACCAGGGCGGGACCTGGCCCTCCTGGCTGCATCACGGCATCGACGTGGGCAATGTCAAAAAGGGCCATCCCGTGGCCGCCGTCGCCGACGGACTGGCCTACGCGGGCTACCGCCGGGGCGAGGGCCTGTACGTGGTCATCGACCATCAGAATGGCTTCTACACCGAGTACCAGCACCTGTCCGGGTTCGCCGGGGCCATCACGCGGGGCTGCCGCGCCGTGCCCGTGAAGGCCGGGGACCTCATCGGCGCGGTGGGCAATTCCGGGGGCGACTACCCCGTCCACTTCCACTTCGAGATCGCCTGGTCCCCCAAGGGTGGCGGCAGCGACGACAAGACCTACTTCAAGCGCACCAAGAGCCGCAGCATCCGCGCCTATTCCTTCCCCCAGGAGTCCGTGGTTACCCTCCACTGGCCCAAGACCTGGGAGCTCTGCACCGCCGAAAACCAGATCTTCGTGCCCAGCGTCGAGGCGCTTGCGGAGCCGACGCCGACCCCAATGCCCGCCGACGCGAGCGACGATCCTTCCTGACAAAAATGAACGGGCCGACGGAGATGCTCCGCGGCTCGTTCATTGCAATCGCTTATCCGCGATCTTTTTATAGTAGTCCTTCTTGAAGGCCCTCGCGCTTCCGAAGAAATCCAGTTCGGATTTGGACATGCCGTTGTGCCGTTCCTTTTCGCCGATCATTTCCAGCGTGCAGATCAGATCCGCGACCTGAAACAATTTGTAGTCGTTCGGCCTGACCTTGCGCATCTCCACGTTTGAAAACAGCGCGTTGAACACCGATGTGATGATCCGCGTCAATTCCGTCTGTCCGTTGTCATAATAGACGATGATCCGCTCGCAGGCCTCCCAGTAATCCCTGTGCGCCGTGATTTCACGGGAAATCGCGCGGCTGATCCGCGCAGTCAGCGTCACCACATTGTCATTTCTGGTTTTGGGAACGTTGACACAGAAGTAGCGTATCGGCAGGCGAACAGGGAAATAGTAGAGTATATTGAAAATGTGCTTTCGTGTCGCTCTGTCATCAAACTGATAGACACTCTCCCGCCGGATCATGGGGCCGACATGGAAGGTATGATCGGCATATCCGTTTTCCGCGGCGCGCTGCTCCATCACCTGGATGTCGTTTGAGATGTCATCGGCCTGATCGTGCAGGACCATCGCCACATAGTAATTGGGCGTTCGATGGTCGTATGGGCCAAAATCCCCGCTCTCATCAATAAAGCAGCTGATCGTCTTGCCTTGCATGGTGTCATCCTCATGTAATACTGTTTAGTCTCCAAAACATATGCCTGTTCGGGATGGACTTTTCGTCATCCTTATGCTGAAATGCAAAAAGGCGGGGGATTCCCCCGCCGCTTGGTGGACCAGGGTCTTTCGACCAGCCCGCACACTATGGCCGCCGCAAGCGCGACGGACGCATATCCCTGTATCAGCCGCGGAACCTACGCCGCGGCTATGCTTTATTCTATCCCAGCGAGGCACGAAAAGTCAATCGTAAATCAAAACTTAATATTTTGAGCCTTACTCCTCCGCCTCCGCCGGGGCGTTGTAGTCCAGCGCGAGCCAGGCGAAATCCTTGGGCGGGAGGGCGACGGCGCTGGCCCCGCGGGGCTTGCCGGTCCAGAGGTCGGTGTAGGGCTCGTTTTCGCCGAGGTGGAGGATGACCTCCCGGTCGGCGAAGTTGAACAGGGCGAGGAGCTTCTGGCCCTGGTAGTAGCGGCCGATGCCCAGCACGCGGTCGTCGCCGGTGTCGATGATCCAGGTGTCCGCGCCGCCGTAGAACACGCGGTTGGACTCCCGCAGATCCTTCATTTTGCGAATGGCCCGGAAGACGCGGCCCTCGGGCGCGGCGGGATCGGCGCGCCGCTCGGCCTTGTCCCAGTCCATGTCGCCCCGGTGGAGGTAGCGGCTGTCGCCGGCCTTGATGGGGTCGCCGCGGTATCCGTCGTCGTTGAGCTGGGCGATCTCGTCCCCGGCGTAGAGCACGGGGATGCCGCTGAGGGTGAACATGTAGGCGTGGAGCATGATGTCCAGCCGCAAGGCCAGGTCCAGCGCCGCTGCGTCGTTGCGCTCCAGCGCAGCCTGCACGCCGCACAGGGAGGCGGTGGTGCCGCAGAGGCGGGCGTCGCCCAGGCGCGGGTCGTCGTTGTACAGCTCGCCGCGGGAATCGCTGCCGGGGAAGCGGCCGCAGAACCAGTCGTTCAGGAAGCGCTTGTGGGGCACCTCGCCGATGCCGTAGCGGCCCAGGAAGTCGTAATCCAGGCCCCAGCCGATGTCGTCGTGGCAGCGGAGGTAGTTCAGGAAGGTGTACTCCCTGGGCAGCGCGAACACCTGGCCCAGCTGATGCCGGAGCAGCTTCACGTCGCGGGTGGCCACGGTGTGCCAGGTGGAGGCCATGGTGGTGACGTTGTAGAGCATGTGGCACTCGGGCTTCTCCACGGAGCCGAAGTAGGGCACCACCTTGCTGGGCTCCATGACCACCTCGCCCAGCAGCATGGTGCCGGGGCACACGATCTCGCAGGCCAGCCGCATCATCCGCACCAGGGTGTGCACCTGGGGCAGGTTGCGGCAGCTGGTGCCCAGCGCCTTCCAGATGTAGGGCGTGGCGTCCAGGCGCACGATGTCCACCCCGTGGTTGCACAGGTAGAGCATGTTGTCGGTCATGTCGTTGAACACCATGGGGTTGGCGTAGTTCAGATCCCACTGGTAGGGCCAGAAGGTGGTCATGACCACCTTGCCCACCTCGGGGCACCAGCTGAAATTCCCCGGCGCGGTGGTGGGAAACACCTGGGGCACGGTCTGCTCGTAGGCGTTGGGGATGTCCCAGCCGTCGTAGAAGAAGTAGCGCTGCTGGCAGGACACGTCCCCCGCCCTGGCCCTCCGCGCCCACTCGTGCTCGTCAGAGGTGTGATTCATCACGAAATCCAGGCACACGGCGATGCCCCGCTGATGGCAGTCGTTGGCCAGCGCCGCCAGGTCCTCCATGGTGCCCAGCTCGGGCTGGACCTTCCTGAAATCGCTGACCGCATAGCCACCGTCGGACTTGTCCTTTGGGCTCTCCAGCAGCGGCATCAGGTGCAGGTAGTTGACGCCCGCCTCCTCGATGTAGCCCAGCTTCTCCTGTACGCCCTTCAGGTTCCCCGCGAAGGGACCCACGTACATCAGCATGCCCGTCAGGTCGTTGCCCTTGTACCAGTCCGGGCACGCCTCCCGGGCGCGGTCCATCAGCTTCAGCGCCTCAGGCCGCGCCTCATAGGCCCCCTTCAGCAGCGAAACGAAGTAGTCCCACGCCCCCTGGTCGTTGCGGTACAGCTCCATGTACAGCTGCTTCAGCTCCGCTCCATACTGCTCAAACCGCAGCGCAAACTCACGGCTCTTTTCCATCCCCAGCACCCCTTTGTCGCGTTATGACTATGATATGATTATAACATAAAGGCGGGAATGTGTACAGGGGAAAATGAGGTTGTTCGCTGTATCCGAAAGCTGGTACTCAGGGAACAGGGAACAGGGAACAGGCAACAGGCAACAGGCAACAGGCAACAGGCAACAGGGAACAGGCAACAGGGAACAGGAATAGCGGCTGCCGCGCACGCTGTAGAGGCGATCTTTGGCCGCCCGCCTGATACCGAAGCAATGCGTACTGCCCGGCGGGCGGCGCATCGCCGCCCCTGCGTGCCCAGGCCATTCCTGTTCCCTGTTGCCTGTTGCCTGTTCCCTGAATCATTGAATGATATGCAAAAAGGCTGCCTCTCTTCGAAGCAGCCTCTTCACATCGATCATATTTACTTCCCATAGATCACGGCCACGATGCCGAGGGTGTCGGCAGTGAAGCGGGCCTCGACCCTGCCGTTCTTGCGGTGGGTGAGCCGGGCGTCGCTGGTATGGCCGTCGGCCAGGGTGACGGCGCGGGCGGTGGCGGCCTCCTGGGCGCAGGCGACGGTGAGGGTCGCGCTGCCCTCCAGGTCCACGCGCATGCCGTTGAGGGTGACGCCCACCTCGAAGAAGCGGACGGTCTCGCCGGCCTCCACATCCACGCGGGCCAGGCACAGGGCGTAATCGTCGCTGTCGGCCCTGATCTCGCGCAGGCTCAGGTCCGCGCCGGCGGGCACCCGGGATTTGGCGGTATAGGCCAGCTTGGCGGTGACGCCGCCCGCCTCGGCGGACAGGGCGTTGCGGCGGTACTTGAGCGCGCCGGACATGTAGGTGCAGACGGTGCCGCCGAAGTCGGACTGTGTGAACTCAAACACGCAGGCGTTGGACATGCGGGTGAGGGCCACGTCGCGGTTGGTGTCGACACCGCCGCCCACGGTGCCCACGGCGGGCTTGAGGCGCTTGGAGGCCACCAGCTTCTCGGGATAGGCCACGGTGACCTTGACGGGTGCCATGGGCTCCCAGGACTGACCGCTGCCGTCGGTGAACCGCAGCTCCAGGCCCCGGACCCAGCCCAGGTCCTCGCCGTCCAACTCGCCGCGCAGGGCGTCCACGCAGGCTTCGAAGCCCTCGTCGCCGGGACCCACCAGGTCCACGCTCAGGCGCACGTCCTCGGGCAGGCGCGCGTCGCCGCCGCAGGTGACGATGACGGACGCGCCGCTTGTGGAGGCCTTCAGGGTGCGCTCCTCGCGGGCGGCGTAGGCCTCGTAGGCCTTGTTCACCAGGCCGTAGCCCGTCACGGTGCGGTCGTCGAAGTCGTAGCGGTCGCTGTCGGTGACCGCGCCGCCCCTGCTGTTGCCCTCGATGGTGGCAAAGCTGGAGCTGCCCACATCGGACACGATGCCCACGTGGTCGGAGGTGCCGTCGCCGTCCCAGTCGAAGAACACCAGATCGCCGACCCTGGGGTCCTGGGCGCTGCTGCTGGCATAGAGGTCCAGCTTGCGCAGCTTCTCGATCCAGCGCTGCTGGTTGCTGGCGTAGGGGAACTGATCCTCGCTGATCCCGGCATAGTGCAGGCAGAAGGAGCAGAACATGGCGCACCACTCGTCATAGGGCATGCCGGCCCAGTCGCCGTAGCGGGTGTAGCCGGAGATGCCGCCGCCGTGCTTGGGTCCAAAGTCGATGCTGGACTCCTTGTAGCCCACCTGGGTGCGGGCGATGGCCACCAGGTCCTGGGGCCATACGCCGGTGAGCGTCACGCCCGCCATGGTGGCCTCCCACTGGGAGCGGTGCTCCTCATCGTGAACGGCGCAGGAGATGGTGGCGCTGGCCTCGGCGGTGCGGTCGTAGATGTCGGTGACGGACAGGGTCAGTGTGACGTCGGTGACCTTGCCCACGGCGGGCGGGGTCACGGTGACCTTCTCCGAGAAGCTGGAGTCCTCATAGAACACGCTGCCGCTCTGGATGCCCTTGATGGAGCAGGACTTCAGCTCCAGCCCCTCGGGCGCGGTCAATGTAAAGCCGATGGGGTCGCCGCCGTGGCAGCAGATCTCGTCGGGGGTGACGGTGAGCTTCAGCTCGGGCATGTCGGAAACGGTGACGTCGGCCTTGGCCACCACGTCCCCGCCGTCCAGGCCCTCGCCCACCAGCACCAGGGTGTACTTGCCGGGCGCGCTGGGGGTGAAGGAGACGCTGTCCGCGTCCAGGGGCAGGTCGCCCGAGGCCGCGATCTCGCCGTCGGGGCCCACCACGCGGTAGCGCAGGGACACCACGTTCTCGGCGTGGAAGCTGAACCGCACGGCGACGCCGGGCACCGCGCTTCGGTCGGAGCCGCCGGAGACGCTGATGGAACCGGCGTCCGGGGCGACGGTGGGCTCGGGGGTCACCTCCGGCTCAGGGGTCACCTCGGGCTCGGGCGTCGCCTCGGATTCGGGCGTGGTCTCCGGCTCGGGCGTGTTGGCGGGCACCACGATGACGGGGATCTCCTCGTCCTCGCGGCGCTCCTCCTCCTTCTTCTCTTCCTTCTTCTCGCCCTCGTTATCCTTCTTGCCCTCGTCGGACTTCTCCGTCTCCCCGGAGCTGTCCCCGGATTCCCCGCCGCTGGAGTCCTCGTGCTTTTCTTCCTGCTTCTCCTCGCGGGACTCCTCCTGAGGCTCCTCCTTGGGCTCCTCGTGCTTTTCCTCGCGGGCCGGCTCGGGCTCGTCCTTCAGCTCGACCTGCTTTTCCTCCTTGGGCTCCTCGCGCTTGTCCTCCACGGGCTCCTCATGGCGCTCCTCGCGGTGTTCTTCCTGGGCGGAGCTTTCCTCCTCCTCCGCCCACGCGGGGAGTGTGCCGACGCTGCCCGCCAGCATTGTGACGACCAGCATTGCGGAAAGTAATTTCTTGATATTCATATTGCCGCCTACCTTTCTGAGAAACATCACGCGAATGTCCCTATTGTCGAACCATACGACCATTTATGCATAATTTTATCGAATTTGATTATAGCATACCCGATTTTTCAAGTCTACAAATGTCCGAAAACACCCAATTCTTTTCGACCCTTGCCCACGCTTTTGTCCAATTTGACCGAATTATGTGGCGAAGCTGGGACAAAAAAGGACGCCTTGCGGCGTCCTGAAGAGAATGTGACCGTTGCCTAAATGTCTTCACCTTTGTTCCTGAGCACCCCGAGGATGGCCTCGGCCGCGCCATCGTAGCCGAGGGCGGAGGTGTTGAGCATCAGGTCGTAATTTTTGGGGTCGCCCCAGGTCTTGTCGGTGAAGAAGCGGTTGTAGTTCTTGCGCTGGGTGTCCCGGCGCTTGATGTAGGCCTCGATGCGGCTTGCCTCCACGCCGTCCACCGTGCGCGCACGCTCCACGCGATCCTCCATGCGGCTGGCGTAGACAAAGGCGTGCACAAAGGGCACCCGGGCCTCGGTGGTCAAAATCTGCGCGGTGCAGCGGCCCAGGAAGATGCAGGGTTTGACGGCCACCAGCTGCTGTACCAGCCGGGACTGGGCGGAATAGACCTGGTAGGGCGCCTCGTTGACGAGACTGCCGTAGGCGGAGGAGCGGACCATGGAGATGTCGCGCAGCACGCTGCCCACGCCCTTCTCGTCGTAGTCCTTCAACGTCTCCAGATCGATGCCGTATTCCTTGCCCGCCAGGGCCAGCAGGTTGCCGTCGTAGAATTCCATGCCCAGGCGCTCCGACAGTATGCGCGCCACCTCGCGCCCGCCGCTGCCGTACTCCCGGTCGATGACGATGCTGTAACGCTTCAAGCGATCCCCTCCCCCGTGCTTTTTTTGAATGCAGAATGGAGAATGAAGGGTTAATTTGGAATTGGGAATTGGGAATTGGGAATTAAAACAGCTTGGCTGCGTTGCGGAGATGCGCCGCCTGTCAGGCTATACACTTTGTTTCGGTATCAGGCGGGCGGCCGTTGGCCGCCCCTACAGAGTACGCGGCAGCCGCTATTCCTGTTCCCTGTTCCCTGTTCCCTGTTCCCTAATCCCTCAATACCCGTTGTCCGGCGACTCGAACTGGCCGATGGCGTCGGTGATGGTGCGCTCCTTGTCCAGCTTTTCGTACTTGGCGAACTGGAGCTTGTTTTTCTGGCTGTGGCTCAGGCAGCCGGGGCCGCCGATGCAGCCGCCGTCGCAGGCCATGCCCTCGATGAAGTTCTCCTTGAGCACGCCCTTGGAGGCCCGCAGCAGCGCGGCGTTGCACTCGGCCAGGCCGTTGCAGGAGACGGCCTTCAATTCAAATTCGGTGTTGCCCATCTCCTTGATGGCCTCGGCCACCGCGTCGCCCAGGCCGCCGCAGCGGGCGAAGCCCCGGCCGTAGGAGGAGGACTTGGTCAGCTGGACGCCCTTTAGGCTGTGCAGATCGATCCCCGCGGCGTCGAACCAGGCCTGCATCTCCAGGAAAGTGATGGCGCAGTTGACCACGTTCTTGGCCTCGGTGTAGAGGGTCTCGAACTTCTTGGCGATGCACGGTCCGATGAAGACGATCTCGGCGGTGGGGTCCTTCTTGCGGATCACCTGGGCCATCATGGCCATGGGCGAGGGATTGTGAGACACGTGGGGTGCCACGGTGGGATAGTTCTTCTGGGCCAGGCTCACGAAGGCGGGGCAGCAGGACGAGGTCAGGAAGCCCTCCTCCACCAGCTCCTCGGCCTCGTGATAGGCCACCATGTCCGCGCCCCAGGCGGCCTCCTCCACGCGATAGAAGCCCAGCTTCAGCAGGGCCTCCATCACCTGGTCGGTGGACACGTCTGCGTACTGCCCGCCGATGGACGGGGCCACCACCGCGTAGGTGTGGTAATACTTATTGCCGAAGGAATTCTTGACGATCTGGATGGCCTTGGTCAGGAAGGACTTGTCCGAGATCGCGCCGAAGGGGCACTGGTACACGCACGCGCCGCAGGAGACGCACTTTTGCAGCTTGATGACGGCCTTCTGGGTGTCCGGGTCGATGGAGATGGCCTTGGTCTTGCAGGCCTTGATGCAGGGGCGCTCCAGCTTGAGGATCGCGCCGTAGGAGCAGGCCTGGGCGCAGCGGCCGCACTCGATGCACTTGGTCTTGTCGATGGTGGCGTGGCGGTTGACGATGGTGATGGCATTCTTGGGACAGGCGTTCATGCAGTGGTGCGCGATGCAGCCGCGGCACGCCTGGGTCACCGTGATGCCGTCCACGGGACATTCGTCGCACGCGATGGGCAGCACCTCCACCACGTTGGGGTTGCGCGGATTCCCGCCCAGCGCCAGCGTCACGCGCTGGTTGAGGATAGCGCGCTCCTTGTAGATGCAGCAGCGCATCGTGGGCTTTGAGCCGTCCGGAATGATCTTCTCCGCGATGGCCAGCGTGTTCTGCGGCGTCAGCGCGTCATCCAGCGCCAGCGTCGCCACTTCCTTTAATACCTTGTACTTCAGTTCCTGGACATCCGTGTCAAATATCGGCTTCATGTCCATACCCTCCCCGGTGCTTTAGCTTTATGATGTTAAGATTATAGCATATGTGCGGGGGGTAAGGCAAGAGTGAAGATATTAAAGGAAACATATCTGTTTGCGGGAGAAGGGGATCTGTTGATGAGTGCCATGACAAACGGGAATATGTCGGGGAGAATTAGGAATTGGGAATTGGGAATTGGGAATGAGGAATTAGGAATTAGGAATTAGGAATTAGGAATTGAAATGGCCTGGCTGCGAAGGGGCGGCGATGCGCCGCCCGGGCCCTGTTCAAAGATTTCTGTAAACGACGAAACTGCGGTAGCCCAAAGATTCCTGGAGCCAGAGGGCGTAACCCAATTGTGATACCTGCCGAGGCAG